>NZ_LARL01000040.1:0-28321 GCF_000980295.1 Odoribacter sp. N54.MGS-14
CAGAAAAAGCAAGACGACACCCGACAGAGCTCCAATGGTCCCCGAACACGAACACCTCCGACTTACGTTATCACTGCCTGGCAAGCTAAACCGAACCTGAAAACCATAAATTTCAGCGAAAAAAGATTTTCCGGTAAAGTAACCCAATTATCCATAATCCAATTCTTCCTTTGCCAAGTCGTGTTAACGTGAGATGCAGGGTTTTATGCCGGAAGACCATTGGAGCGGGAACGAGGGTCCGGTTAGGTTTTCCGAACGCCCGACCGGTGGTGTTTGACGGAAACGTAACGTAAAGTTTTTTGCGGAGTGAGGAGTTCCGCCGGTCAGTGAAGGAAAGCCTTACCGGACCGTTCCAGGCGACCCGGTCTGACAGTATAAAACCCGGAATCGGAATAGAAAGAAAAAATATACCTACCGTTTACATAGTTACAACGCTTTCAAAAACTATGTCTAAACCGTCGTAACCAAAAAACGGTAGAATTATTCGGTACTTATTCGTCTCCGGTGATCGGAATTGGTGACCCGGTCGCTTCTGTCGGTCGTCTAACTTTTTCTGAACGCCCGACCGGTGGTGTCTGACGAGCTTGCGAGGAGTTCCGCCGGTCAGTGAAGGAAAGCCTTAACGGACCGGTCCAGGCGAACCGGTCTTCCGGTATAAAAACCGAAATCGGAATAGAAAGAAAAAATTATACTTACGTTCTTATGATGAATTTATACCTTTTTATACCTTTTATAAAATGCCTTGGTCCATTATCGCGCGGGCTACTTTGATAAAACCGGCCACGTTAGCTCCTTTGACATAGTTGACGTAACCATCGGGCTGGGTACCGTATTTCACACACTGCGCATGGATAGACTGCATAATCTCCTTTAGTTTCTGATCGACTTCTTCGCGTGTCCAGCTGATTTTCTGTGCATTCTGACACATCTCGAGACCCGAAGTGGCCACTCCGCCGGCGTTGGCGGCTTTACCGGGAGCATACAACAGTTTATTTTCGAGAAAGACCTGAATCGCTTCGGGTGTAGAGGGCATGTTCGCCCCTTCGGACACCGCCACACAACCGTTGGCAACTAAAGTACGGGCTTCGTCACCGTTCAGCTCATTCTGAGTGGCACTGGGCATAGCGATATCACATTTCTCCCCCCACGGCCGACCTCCGGCCACGTATTTACAACCGTACTTATCGGCATATTCCTTCACCCTTCCCCGGTAGAACAATTTTAACTCCATCATATATTCCAACTTTCCAGCACCGATCCCTTCGGGATCGTAAATATAACCGCTACTATCCGACAGAGTCACCACCTTTGCGCCGAGCTCGTTCAGTTTCTGTACTGTGTAAAGGGCCACATTTCCCGCCCCCGAGACGGCTACGGTCTTGCCCTTCAGCTCTATATTCCGGGTCTTCAGCATCTCCAACAGGAAATATACATTCCCATAACCGGTAGCTTCGGGACGGATCAGAGAACCACCGGATTCCAGGCCTTTGCCCGTAAAAGTTCCGCTATTTTCCCTCGCCAGTTTTTTATACATTCCGTACATATAATTAACCTCCCGGCCACCGACACCGATATCCCCTGCCGGAATATCCGTACCGGGTCCGATATTGCGCCATAACTCCAAAATATAGGCCTGACAAAAACGCATAATCTCGGCATTCGATTTTCCTTTCGGATTAAAATCCGAACCACCTTTAGCCCCTCCCATCGGTAAAGTAGTCAGTGAATTTTTAAAGGTCTGCTCGAAAGCCAGGAATTTTAAAATAGATAAATTCACGGAGGAATGGAAACGGATTCCTCCTTTGTAAGGACCTATAGCATTGTTGTGCTGGATGCGGTAGCCCATATTGGTATGCACATTTCCCTGATCATCTGTCCAGGTCACCCGAAACGAGAAAATCCGATCGGGAATACAGAGCCGCTCGATCAAATTGCTTTTTTCAAACTCGATATTCCGATTATAGGTATCTTCGATGGTATTCAATACCTCTTCTACTGCCTGGTGGTATTCCGGTTCGTTGGGAAACCGCCTTTTCAATTCTGTCAAAACGTCTTTTGCTTTCATAAGATATAGGTTAAATCAGAAGCCCGCCCGAAGGCGGGTTTCATGGGTCAGTTGTATATAAATTGTCAGTAGTGTGTGTTTCGTTTGTACGAACAAAGGTAGCGCATAATATCAAAAATAATTCATTTTGTTAAATTTCAAACACGAAAGGAAGATTTGTGTAATTTCGGGAAAGTGAAAACGTTAACGCCCTCATTCTTTCACAGAAAAACAGCTTCATCATCAAAGCCGCTCCCGGATACATGAAAAATACCAAAATTTTATTAACTTTGTAAGTTGACATTATAAATTTAAACCCAACCTTATGATCACCAAAAACTATATAGCGAAAGGAGAAGGCGCCAACCGTTTCGAGAAAGTGCCGGTCCGGATTTATGAAAAACCTTCCGAAGCCGTCAAAGCGGTAGCCCGGGAAATTGCCGATCTGATCCGTACGAATGCGGATAAAAGCGAAAAATGTGTCCTCGGATTAGCGACCGGTTCATCTCCGATCAAACTCTATGAAGAACTGGTCCGCATGCACCGTGAGGAAGGCCTGTCGTTCAAAAATGTAGTCAGTTTCAATCTGGACGAATACCTGCCTATGCCTAAAGAATCGGAGCAAAGCTACCATTATTTCATGCACCATCACTTATTCGACCATATCGATATCGACCCGAAAAATATTCATATTCCGGACGGAACCTTAAAAGCGGAAGAGATAGAAAACTTTTGTAAGGAATACGAACGGCAGATCGAGGCCGCCGGAGGTATCGACATTCAAGTGCTCGGAATCGGCCGCACAGGCCACATCGGTTTCAACGAACCCGGTTCGCCGCTGACTTCGAAAACCCGGATGGTATATTTAGACGATCTGACGATCAAGGATGCTGCAGGAGATTTCGGCGGCATGGAAAATGTGCCGTCCCGCGCCATTACCATGGGAGTGGGTACGATTATGAAAGCCCGGAAAGTAATACTCCTGGCTTGGGGTGAGAAAAAAGCTTCTATCATCAAAGCTACGGTCGAAGGTAGTGTTTCGGATGCTGTCCCTGCCACTTTTCTGCAAGTACATCCGAACGTACAGTTCGTCATCGACGAAAGTGCAGCCGAAGAACTGACGCGTGCCAATCAACCCTGGTTGGTCAGCAAAGTACAATGGAACGACAAGCTGATCCGAAAAGCCGTCATCTGGCTGTGCCAGAAAGTGAAAAAGCCGATCCTGAAAGTAGAAAACAAAGACTACATCGACAATGGGATGACCGATCTGATCAAGACTTTCGGTTCGGCCAATAAAGTAAATATCCAGGTATTCAACGACCTGCAACACACCATTACAGGTTGGCCGGGAGGCAAACCCAATGCAGATGATTCTACCCGTCCCGAAAGAGCCTATCCTTATCCTAAACGAATCCTGATCTTCAGTCCCCATCCAGACGACGACGTCATCTCTATGGGAGGTACTTTTGCCCGGTTGGTAGAACAAGGTCACGAAGTGCATGTCGCTTACCAAACCTCGGGCAGCATCGCTGTTTTCGACGATTATATCTATCAGCAAATGGATATCGCCACCTCTTTTACTAAACTGGTGGACGGGGATTTACCGGCCATGGAAAACGCATTTTTACAAATAAAACAAGCTATCGCTAACCGCAAACCGGGAGACGAGGAAGCACGGTATCTATTGCAATTCAAGGCCGCCCTTCGCCGGGCAGAAGCCCGCGGAGCCTGCCGTTTTATCGGTGTCCCTGAAGAACGGGTACACTTCCTGAACCTCCCCTTCTATGAAACCGGGAAAGTGAAAAAGAACCCGCTATCGCAAGCCGATGTCGATATTATCGTCGATCTTTTACGGAAAGTACAACCCCATCAGATCTATGCTGCGGGTGACTTAGCCGATCCGCACGGGACACACGGAGTCTGTCTGGATGCGATTCTCCGTGCCTACAACATCATCGACCGGGACGAGTGGTTTAAAGATTGTAACACCTGGTGGTATCGCGGCGCGTGGATGGAATGGGAAGTAGAAAAAGTAGACATGGCGGTTCCGATCAGTCCGGCAGAATTGTCTATCAAACGGAAAGCGATCTACAAACACGGTTCACAAAACAACGGACCGGCATTTCCGGGAGATGATCCGCGTGAATTCTGGCAACGGGCGGAAGACCGTAACCGGAATACAGCGGATTTGTACAACCGTTTGGGTATGGCCGAATATGAAGCAATGGAGGTTTTTACCCGGTATAAGCACGACCACGGAGACTCTCTGAAATAAAATTTACCAGACCGGAACGGCAGATTCGTAAATGAATTTTAGGTTAAATCTTTAATCTTTTTATAACTTTGTCGGCTCACAACACTGACACTTATAAAAATAGTATAATCATGAAAAGAAAAACTACACTCTTAGTGATGGCAGCCGGCATGGGTTCCCGTTTCGGAAGTCTGAAACAGATTACTCCTCTCGGACCGCACCAGAAGGCTTTGCTGCACTATACCATTTATGACGCAGTTCATGCGGGATTCGATAAGATCGTTTTCGTTATCCGCGAAAGTTTCGCCAAAGAATTTATCGATTTTGTAGGGAAATATGCCGAAGGATTGGTAGAAACCGCTTATTGCTATCAAAGTATGGATAAACTACCGGGAGGAATGCCGCCCATCGAGCGCGAGAAGCCGTGGGGTACGGCACATGCCATCTGGAGTGCCAAAGAAGTAATCGATGAACCTTTTGCCGCCCTGAATGCCGATGATTTTTACGGTAGCGATGCTTTTGTAAAAGCCCACGATTTCCTGGCCAACGAAGCAACGGACCAAGAGTTCGGCCTGGTCGGTTACCGTCTGGCTTCTACCCTATCGGAAAACGGCACTGTTTCACGAGGGATCTGTGAAACCGACAGCCATCACCACCTGACTGCCGTTACGGAATGTACGAAAATCGGCAGACAGGCAGACGGAAGCATCAAAGACGAAGAGACCGGAAAAACACTGAATGCCGACGATCTGGTATCTATGAATTTCTGGGCCTTTACTCCTAAAATTTTCGAAGAAATCGAAAGACAGTTCGTCGAATTTTACCCGGCTAACAAAGATAATCTGAGATCAGAATTTTATATTCCCAAAGTAGTGGATAAAATGATCAAGGATCAAATTGCCGATGTAAGGGTACTGAAAACAACGGCTAAATGGTTCGGAGTCACTTATAAAGAAGATACCCCTTCTGTAAATGCAGCCCTTGCCGCTTTTGACAAGGAAGGAAAATATCTGGATATCTAAGTTCCGGATTGAGTTATTACGAAAGGAGGCAGACTAAAAAGTCTGCCCCTTTTTCTTTATTTTTATTTCGTTTTCCCCTCTTTTTCACAACAGGATTTTTCACACTTTTCGCCGGTTTGGGTTTTGGCAGAAGTGTTATTTCCTTCGATTCCTTTCACTTCGATGTTCAATTTCTCGATGGCTTTCTGCAAGTTTTCGGTGGTATTTTTGTCTTCGCGGAAAGTGACTGTGATGGTTTGAGTTTTCATATCCACTTTCAGGTCTTTCACTCCCTTTTCATAAGGGATATTCTTTTCTACTTTTGCTTTGCAAGATTCGCAATGCAGGTTGGCATTAAAAATGACGGTTTTCTCATTCTTTTTCTGAGCATTTACACTCATGGCAGCTGACAATACTACTACCATTATCAAAACTAATCGTACTACTTTCATGGTTCCTAGTTTTAAATTTATGTATCAAAGTTAATAAAACAATATTATTCTCGGTCTAATCCGAAGCGAAGGCCGAGATAAAATTTACGTCCGTGTACAGGACCCCAAATTTTCGAAGAGTCGAAAGCGTCACTCCAGGGACGGTCGGCAGCCAGGATAGGATGTTTTTGGGTGAAATCACCGATATTTTCACATCCGGCATAAATACTCCATTTACGGAAAAACTTGGAAATCTGGGCATTCATGATACGGAAAGAATCGAAACGATCCGCTTGTCCTGAATTTTCTGACACAGGAACGGGAATACGTCCCGGACCGTTGAATTGAGTGGTGAAATCGAATTGCCATTTCTTCATATTGGTGTAATATGACAAATTCAACAAGCCTTTGTATTTACTTTGCAGAGGAGCCCTCAACAGACGGCCGCCCATCGTGGTCTTCACATCATTGTAACGATAAGCACCCAAAACGTCGAACCGGGGGATCAATTCGTATTTCACTTCCACCTGATAACAATTGGAGTAAGAATCACCGTCTAAGTTATAAAAATTGACTTTTCCTACCTGAGTCTCATTATCGGCCACGACCTGATCGGTAAAGTTCGTCCGGTAATAATCGAGGTTGATATTCAGTATACGGTCGAACAAGAGAAATTTGCGGTTCAACTGTACTCCGAAATTCCAGGCTTTTTCCATATCCAAACGATCTAATTCTTCGGGATGGGCTGCCAACAATTTATCGTTGACATATACCGAATTGGCAGAAGCCAACAGATAACTGTTATCGGCCAGGATGTTGGCTGTCCGGGCACCGTGACCGGCAGACACCTTCAACATCGTAAAATCGTCAGGGGCATAAGCCAGATGTAAACGGGGAGTTACAAAACTACCGAAAATATTATGGTAGTCATAACGCAGTCCGGCCATTACGGTCAATTTTTGCCAGAAAAGTCCGGTATACTGGAAAAAAGCCCCTCCTACCCGTTCGTTACGATCGAAATCTACGGTTGCCGTCTTTTGACCGGAACCCACTAAATAGTCGTTGAAGGATTCATCATAACGATCGAAATTAAAGGACAACCCCGCAGAATATTTCTGATTTTCATTCTGTCCGAATATAGACTGAAAAATATAGTTAGAAAAAACAGTCTGCTGACGGGCTTGATAATCACGGGCGCCATAATATGAATCCTGATCGTGATCGGTATAATTCACCAAAATCGCCATACTGGTATTCTCGTACTGCGGCATCAGATAACCCAACTTCAAAAAGCCTTCATACCGGCGAGAGTCGATGCCGATCCCATACAAAGTACCCTCTCCATAGCTACCCCGCATTTCCTTCCTAAATCCTTTCTGCCCTCCCAAGCGGGTTTCGTCGAGGAGCTTCCCTCCGAATTGCAAAAACCAAGTATCGGTCTTATATTGCCAGCGATTCATCACATTGTATTGGGTCGTTTTAGGCATATCCAAAAAGCCATCGTGGTTTCCATCGTGTTCCATGGTCAGCCAATCCCCGTGAGCCAGGATGGCTGTGCTCCACTTGTCATTCAGACGGATGCCTGTATTGGCATTGAATTCGATCATCCCTTCACTATTCCCATAGGCATTGACAAAAATCTTTTCGCTCGTAGCAGGCTTTTTATAATCGACACTGATCTGCCCGGCAATCGCTTCATAGCCATTGATTACCGAACCGGCCCCCTTCGAAACCGAGATAGCGCTCATCCAAGGGCCTGGGACATAATTCAATCCGTATAATGCCGAAATCCCCCGAAAATTGGGCATATTCTCCGTCATCATCTGCACATATTTACCGGTCAGCCCCAACAACTGGATCTGTTTCGCCCCAGTCACAGCATCGGCATATGCCACATCTACCGAAGCATTGGTAGTGAAACTCTCTCCCAGATTACAACAAGCTGCTTTACACAATTCTTCGCCGGTGATCACCTGTTCGATCAGAGGCCCTCGGGTACTCATAATCGTCGTATTTCCCCGGGTGACCACTTTCACTTCATCGAGTACTTCTCCTGCCACCAATTCGATCTCGACCTGTTTATCCGTGCGTTTTACCGTAAGCGTATCGGTCCGGTACCCGATAAAGCTGGCGACCAAGCGCCCCGATTTATTCCATTTGATTTTGAAATGCCCTTCAGCATCCGTCACTACACCGTCTGTCGTTCCGGCCCAATAGACATTGGCACCCGGCAAACCGACCTTTTTTCCATTCTCCTGCTCGACCACCCGTCCCTTTATATCCTGGGCATATCCTCCCAGAGAGGCACATAACAGTACCATTAAACTGAACAATTTCATTTTTACACTATTTACCTTATGATTGAAGATTAAAAATGACAACACACCTTATCCAAATCCATAGTCAGGACTGACCGGCAAAAGGTTTTAACAAAGAAAAGTACACAACGATTCCAATGAGGGCGGAATCCCGGGAAACTTCCGGTAAAAAGCAAAGCCATCCTTTCCGTCCCGCACAGCAAGAATCTGCATCGTCATCTCCCAACCGCATTCAGGTAAGGTAAATACGGAAAGTTGCATTTGTAAAACCCGCTCTACCAATGAAGAATCAGTCACTTTATAAAAATCATGACGGGAAGAAGCATGACAACAATCTTTACAAAATTGCCGTTCCTCCTGACAACAGCCACATCCCTCTTCGCAAGGACATGTGTTCTCTGCAGGCAGGACTCTGACTTCGAGATATGTGCGGTCCGAATGAATACAACCCGACTGAGTTACATTCACTCCAATCAATGCCATCCCGGTAATAAGCAGCACTAACGTATGCAATATCTGTTTGCCCAATTTCAACATCGTTTGCAAATATATTCTTTTCCTTTAGAAAGCAACAGAAAGAAATAATTCTTGACAGAATTTTAACTAATAGATTCCTTTTGTCCTAGTCGAAAAAAATTGTATTTTCGTACGATTAAAATCTAGTAATAACTAACCTTTTTCATCATGTTGAGAAGAAATATACGGTCGTCTGTATTTGTATTACTTGCATTGGCAGCCTGTACAAATAAAAATAATGTTAAAATTACCGGAGAGATCAAGGAAGCTGAAAATCAAAAAGTGTACCTGGAGCAGTTGAATGTCGATCAAGCTGTCATCATCGACTCGACAAAAACCGACCGGAACGGACATTTCACCTTTAAAACAACAACCTCCCTCCCCACTTTCTATAATGTAAAAATCGGTCCGAAGGAATTTATTACTTTCATTGCTGAACCGGAAGATCATATCGAATTGAGCGGAACGTTGAACGGACTTTCCCAGAATTACTGGGTAGACGGATCTGAAAATTCCCTTTGGGTAAAGCTGCTGAATTTTCAACTGAACAATACTCATGTCATGATGGATTCGCTGAAGAAAAGCTTTGCCGCCCTTCCTGCCGAAGCGACCAGCGAACGTCAAAAAATTGCAGCCGCCTGGGATTCGATCGTGAACAAACAAATTAACTTTTCGAAGGATTTTATCCTGAAACATGCCATTTCGCCGGCTTCCTATTATGCCTTGTATCAGAAATTCGATCAGGATAATTTCATCCTGAATCCGGATAACGATTTGCATTCTTATAAAGTCGTCGCCTCTTCGATGAAAGCGATGTACCCGGAATCGCAATATACGAAAGCGATCCTGAATCATTTAGACCAGATCAACAAGGCGATTCAAAACATGAAAATAAAACAATTGATCAACAACAGCGAAGGATCACTGCCGGAAATCCATCTTCCGAATGCACAGGGGGACACCATTGCCCTTAGTTCGCTGAAAGGGAAATATATACTGCTCGATTTTACTGTCTTGAACAGCAAAGACGGAGTCGGCTATATTCAAGAGATGAAAAAGATCTACAACAAATTTAAAAACCGGGGAGTTCAGATTTATCAGGTTTGTCTGGATCCGAACAAACTTGCCTGGCAAAGTCTCGTAAAACAGTTGGATATCAATTGGATTTGTGTCTGGGATCCGGATGGTTTGAAAAGCCGTGCTGCTCAGATGTGGAACATACAACATGTACCTGCCAATTATATTATCAACCCTAAATTTGAAATTGTCGGGAAAAATCTGGCAGGCCAACGCCTGGAAGACCGTTTGAACGACCTTTTAAAATAATTTAAAATCACTCACCCCAAGAGCGAGAAAGAGGCAGAATCGATGAAAATCAGTGAGCGAATCCCCCTTACAGAACATACCCTCCGGCTCCAGGCTGGAAAAAAGGTTTATTTCGTTTCCGATGTCCATCTGGGTGCTCCTGTATTGGATAATGACCGGGAACGGGAAAACCGCCTGATCCGTTGGCTCGACACCATCCGTCCGGATTGTAGTGAGTTGTTCCTGCTCGGGGATATCTTCGATTTTTGGTTCGAATACAAGCGGGCAGTACCCAAAGGACATGTCCGCTTTCTGGCCAAAATATGCGAGTTTACGGACCAGGGCATACCTGTACATTTCTTTACGGGTAATCACGATATCTGGGCATTCGGTTATCTCCCGGAAGAATGCGGAGTGATCCTACATACTCACAATGAAATTTTCAGGATAGCCGGTAAGCGTTTCCTGATCGGACACGGCGATGCACTGAACCCACAGGATAAAGGATATCTATTTCTCTACCGTATTTTTCACAACCGTTTTTTACAACGGTGTTTCAGATGGCTACATCCGGATATCGGAATCCTGATTGCGCGGAAATGGTCGTCGCATTCCCGTCTGGAAAACGGCAAAATCGAAGCCGATGCATTCCGGGGAGCGGAAAAAGAAGAGATCGTCCGTTTTTGCCGGGAAGTGCTGCAAGGACAACATTTCGATTATTTCATTTTCGGACACCGGCATCTGCCTATCGATTATACTCTCTCGCCAAGCAGCCGCTATATCAACACAGGGGACTGGATCACCTATTATAGTTTCGCCAGTTTCGACGGTCGGGAAGTAGTGCTCGAGACCGAAGATAAAAATCAGGATTTTCACTTTGATTTATTGTAAAATTATCTTAACTTACATACACTTAATCTTAAATCTGCGGTGTCATGTTAGTGAAGATATTTAGTGGTGCCGTCAATGGAATCGAGGCCACAACCATTACTCTGGAAGTTAACATCCTGAACGGTGCTAAATTTATCATTGTGGGCTTACCGGACAATGCGGTAAAAGAAAGTCAGCAACGGATCGATTCGGCCCTGCGGGAGATCGGTTCCCGGATTCCGGGCAAGCGGGTAATCATCAATATGGCTCCTGCCGATGTCAAAAAGGAAGGCTCTGCTTATGATCTCCCACTCTGTATCGGTATTCTGGCTGCCAACGAACAACTCTCGCCCGAAGGGCTGGAGAATTTTATGATGTTGGGAGAATTATCACTCGACGGAAGTTTGGTGGCGGTAAAAGGGGTACTTCCTATCGCTATCAATGCCAGGAGCGAGGGTTTCAAAAGCATTATCGTGCCGTTGGAAAATGCAAACGAAGCTGCTGTAGTCGAAGGTATACACGTCTATGGTTTCTCCCATATCCGGGAAGTCACCGATTTTCTGAACGGCAAACAGCAGGCAGAACCGTTCACCTTCGATCCGACCCTATCGGAAGTAACCAACGATCTTCTTTATGATTTTAAAGATGTGAAAGGGCAGGAAACCGTCAAACGGGCTTTGGAAATTGCAGCCGCCGGTGCTCACAATCTTCTGATGGTAGGAGCACCCGGCTCGGGGAAGACGATGCTTGCGAGGCGTTTACCGGGAATACTCCCTCCGATGACTGTCGAAGAGTCGCTGGAAACCACAAAAATTCATTCCGTCGCGGGAAAACTATCCCGGAATTGTTCGCTGATTACGACCCGGCCTTTCCGTTCACCCCATCATACAATCTCTCCGATAGCCCTGATCGGCGGAGGATCTTTCCCTCGTCCCGGTGAAATCTCTCTCGCTACGAACGGAGTTCTTTTCCTGGACGAGCTCACTGAATTTCAGCGCAATGTCTTAGAAGTTATGCGCCAGCCCCTGGAAGACCGGAAAATTACCATCAGCCGGGCCCGCTACAGTGTCGATTATCCGGCCAATTTTATGCTGATCGCTTCCATGAATCCTTGTCCCTGTGGTTATTATAACCATCCGACTAAAGAGTGTACCTGTTCGGGAAGTGCGATCCAGCATTATCTATCCAAAATTTCGGGTCCTCTGCTTGACCGGATCGATATGCATATCGAGGTTGTCCCGGTAGAACTGGAAAAAATTGCCGGAATACAAGAAGCCGACCCTAGTAGCGTAGTCCGGGCAAGGGTGATCACTGCCCGCAACATTCAAACGGAGCGTTTTAAAGATTATCCGGGTATCTACTGTAATGCCCAAATGTCCCCGCCTCTGCTGAAACGCTTTTGTCCGTTGGATAAACAATGCCTTTCTTTATTAAAAATGGCGATGCAGAAATTCGGACTTTCTGCACGGGCTTATGACCGGATTATCAAACTCTCCCGGACAATTGCCGACCTGGCAAGTTCGGACCATATCCTGCCGCAACATATAGCGGAGGCTATTCAATACCGAAGCCTGGACCGGGAATCGTGGGGGAGTTAAGGAAGGAGCAAGCCGTAAATCACACCCGGCTCAAAATATCCTCCAAACCTTCGAAATGGTTTTTATAGTCTTCCAGAGACCGGCGAATCACTTCATAAGCTTCTTCCCTGCCATAAACATGAGTAATCTCGACCTTACGCTGGCCTTCTTCACCCGGCATATCTTTATAGGTGAGGAAATAGTGTTTCAAACGATCGACGACAATGTGCGGTAATTCGGAAATATCATTATATACGTTGTACGTAGCGTCGTGTTTCAACACAGCAATGATTTTATCGTCTGCCTCATTACCGTCGAGCATCCGGAAGCCACCGATCGGACGTACCCGGGCAATGATATCTCCATGCGAGATAGTTCTTTCTGTCAGTACACAAATATCCAAGGGGTCACAGTCGCCCTGAATATCTGTCCGCTGCGTTTGCTGCATCGCATATTCGGCGACCAAACCACCGCAATAACTTTGCGGAATAAAGCCATAGAGAGCCGGTACCACATTCGAATACTTCTGAGGACGGTCGATCTTGATGTATCCGCTGACTTTGTCCAATTCATACTTTACTGTATCTGTAGGTACCATTTCTATAAATGCAGTAACCACTTCCGGAGCATCGTCACCTACTTCCAAACCATGCCAAGGATGTGATTTATATCTCAATCCCATCAGACGAGCTATCGGGTCGTTAATCTTATTACCCATATTACTTTTGTGTTAAATTTATTTATTGGTGTTAAATAATGCTTGTTCGATATATTCTATCAAAATATGAATGATTTTGATGTGTATTTCCTGAATACGATCGCTATACTTATTCCAGGGTACTACGATAGTTATATCACATTTTTCTTTCATTTTTCCTCCTGTCTTTCCTGTCAGTCCGATCACCTTCATTCCTTTGACATGAGCAGTGTCGATGGCCTGTAGTATATTGGAAGAGTTACCGGAAGTACTGATCGCTAAGAGCACATCTCCCCGATTACCCAAAGCCTCGAGGTATTTCGAGAAAACCGAGTCGAAACTCATATCGTTCGATACACAGGTGAAATGGGAAGGATCGGCAATTGCAATGGCCGGCAGGGCAGCCCGCTCATGACGGAAACGTCCCGTAAGTTCTTCGGCAAAATGCATGGCATCACACAAGGACCCTCCATTGCCACAACTAAACACTTTTCCCCCTTGCCGGAACATATCTACCAGCAGATCTCCGGCATTTTTTACTTGTCCGAGATTTTTCTCATCGGAAATAAAAGCTTCCAGCACCTGCTGTGCTTCTAAAAAACTATTTTTGATCAGATCCATAATTTCCTTTCCCCTCTATTTAATATTATTCATTTTTTTCTGCTTTCCACTCGACGATCATTCCCCTATCCCGCTTCAACATATGCGCAGGAACTACGGATTTAATCTCATCACAAAGCAAAGTTATCAAACGTTGTTTGGTGAAATGCCGGGAATAAATGACACTTACTTCGCGCAGAGGCTTCGTATTAGCGATAGACCTGACCTGTTTCTTTTTTTCGGGCGACATATATTGCAAGGCCAGTTCAGGAATCAAAGTGAAGCCTCCTTCCACATCTACAATCCGCATCAGCGTTTCGAGGGAATTACTTTCGAACTCGAAAGGCAGATTCTTATGCTGGCTCGCAGACATTTCACAAAGGTTGACGACCTGATTACGGAAACAGTGGCCATTTCCCAGCATCCAAATGTCAGAGGTAACGATATCTTCATGCCCGACTTCTTTTTTCTTCAGCAATTCGCTATCAGGATGTGCATATACCAACATCTCTTCGTAGAATACGGGACGCTCGACAATTTTTTCGTCGTGGTAAGGGGTAACGAATAAGCCGACATCGAGCATATCACGTTTCAGCCGGCGAATGATCTCTTCGGAGACCAATTCTTCGACCTCGACTTTTACTGCCGGATATTTGCGGATATAGGGCCCGATGAAAACCGGTAACAGGTAAGGAGCCAGTGTCGGTATGATTCCGATTTTCAGTGTTCCCTCGACCTCTTGCTGTTCTTCCTGAATGATCTCTTTTATCCGTTGCGTAGCGGATAAGGTCATACGTGCCTGTTCGATTAATTTTGCCCCGAGATCGGTCGGTACGACAGGTTGTCTCGAACGGTCGAAAATGATGACTCCCAGCTCATCTTCAAGCTTTTTTATCTGCATGCTTAAAGTGGGCTGGGTTACGAAACATTTTTCTGCAGCTGTAGCAAAATGACGATATTCATCGATAGCAACGATATATTCCAGCTGGGTCAGTGTGATCATTCAGGTCGTGTATTTGAGATTTTTATTCGAAAAAGTCTTTTACCTTGCGGAAAAATCCTTTTTTATTTTCGACATTGGACGGTTTCAAGAAGCTACGTTCTTTCAAATCCTCCATAGTTTTTTTATCCTCTTTAGAAAGATTTTTGGAAATCCAGACATTCACTTTGACCAACAAATCTCCTTTACCATACCCATTGATGTCGGGAATTCCTTTCCCTTTCAAGCGCAGGATTTTTCCGGGTTGTGTACCGGGTTCTATCTTCACTTTTACTTTCCCCTCGAGTGTCGGGATTTCGACGGAATCGCCCAATACAGCTTCGGGGAAACCGATGAAGGTATTATATAACAGATCGTTTCCATCGCGCACCAACTCGGGATGTTCGATTTCTTCGATCAATATGATGAGATCACCGTTTACTCCTCCCCGACGGGCAGCATTTCCTTTTCCACTCAAAGACAACTGCATGCCATCAGCCACTCCGGCCGGGATATTCAAGGTGATCACTTCTTCGGAAAGCTGAACACCTTCTCCGTTACAATGGGAACATTTCTCATTGATTATCTTGCCTTCTCCTTCACAAGTGGGACAAGTAGATGTCGTTTGCATAGCACCCAGGATGGTATTCTGTACCCGGGTGATCTGTCCGGTACCATGACAAGTGGAACAGGTGGAAAAAGAGTTACCGTCTTTTGCTCCGGTACCGTGGCAGTGGGTATCAGCAACATATTTCTTTACTTTGATTTTCTTTTCTACGCCTGTAGCCACTTCCTCCAGGGTCATCTTCACTTTCACTCTCAGGTTGGTTCCCCGATTCACCCGTCTGGCTGAACGTCCTCCGCCTCCAAAACCACCGAAGCCACCGAAACTACCGAAAATATCTCCGAAATGTGCGAAGATGTCGTCCATACTCATTCCTGCCCCGCCGAAACCTCCGGCTCCTGCCCCCATTCCGGCATGTCCGAACTGATCATAGCGACGGCGCTTTTCTTCATTACTCAATACATCATAAGCCTCTGCCGCTTCTTTAAATTTTTCCTCTGCTTCTTTATCTCCCGGGTTTCTGTCAGGATGATATTGTAAAGCGAGCTTCCGATAAGCTTTTTTTATCTCGGCCGCTTCAGCATTTTTAGCCACCCCCAACACTTCGTAATAATCTCTTTTTTCAGCCATTACTTTTATATTTGATTATAGGTTCCGGATTTGGGGTTACCGCTGTAATCCAAAATCCGAATTTCCAGACACACCTTCTGTTCCAATCGTGGATTTATTATTCACCGACAACTACTTTAGGAAAACGGATTACTTTATCATGTAAGGTATATCCTTTCTGAATGCAATCGACGACTTTTCCTTTCAACTCTTCGGCAGGAGCCGGAATCTTCGTTACCGCTTCCTGCAATTCAGGATCGAAATCGGTATGCAGGCATTCCATTTCTTTCACTCCCTGCTGAGATAAGAAATCCCTGAAGTTGGCATAGATCAATTCAACTCCTTCGCGTAAAGCCGGCACATCTTCGGCCGTTTCCATACTTTTCAGAGCTCTTTCGAAATTGTCCATAACAGGCAGGATTTTTTCCAGAATTTGTTCTCCTGCGTTCTTCGTCAATTCCATTCTTTCTTTAAGGGTACGTTTACGATAGTTATCGAATTCAGCCGACAAACGCAGGTATTTATCATTTATTTCAGACAATTTTTGTCCCAGTTCTTCTATTTTCTGGTCTTTATCTTCTTTTTTCGCTTTGGCGTGTTTTTCTTTGGTTTCTTTCTCTTCTTTTACATCCCCGGCGTTTACTTTATCTTTCAATTCTTCCTGTGCTTCAGTATCCTTTACATCTTTAGACATGGCGTTTATTTTAATTATTTACACTATCTTATCAACAAGTATTACGCAAATAGAGTATCCCCGGATACTATAAAAATTGCTAAAGCAAAACTAAGCAAAAACTTTGCCAATACCAAACCGCTGACAGGCGTGGTTGTCATTCTGTTAATGCGGCAGTTTTTGCTGACAATGTGGCACCCAAACCGGTCTGTTTATTGTTTTTTCCTGGAAAAGTTCAATTTGCCTTCATCGGCAAAACTGTAATAGGCATTTTCTCCGACGATAATGTGGTCATAGAGCTTGATATCGAGCAGTTGTCCTCCCTCATAGATTTTTCGGGTAATCAGCTCGTCGTATGTGCTAGGGACCAAAGAGCCTCCCGGATGATTATGGGCAATAACGATATAAGTGGCTTTCATGTCTAAAGCTCCCCGGAAAAGTAATCTGACATCGATCACCGTTCCGTCCATTCCTCCCGACGATAAGCATTCACATCCTTTCACCTGGTTGGAATGTGTCAGATAGATGACCCAAAATTCTTCATGATCCAAGTCTTCGATAAAAGAGCGGATATACCGATAAGCCTCCCTGCTAAAGCGGATCACCGATTTCATTCTTTTGGTCTCGGGCCGCCGACGCCGTCCGATCTCTATCGCTGCAACAATAGCAGTGGCCTTAGCCATGCCTACCCCTTTATACTTATTTATCAACTCCCTGACCGAGCGTCTGGCCAATTGGTTCAAGTCGTTGTTATTATCAGCGAGGATTCGCCGGGCCAACTCCAAAGCTGTCTCTCCTCCGACACCGGAACGAAGCAAAATAGCGAACAACTCACTGATCGAAAGCGCAGCAACACCCTTTGTAAGCAATTTTTCCCTAGGCAGTTCATCAGCAGCCCAGGAATTCATCGGTAGATACTGATCACCCATAACGCAAAAGTTTTAGATAAACAATTTACGAAAAATATGGGAGATAACAAAGAAAGGAGATGAGTTTTACTCATCTCCTGTATATCGGTTTAGAGAATAAACGAATTACAGTTTATTGACGTGCAAAGCCAATTTAGATTTCAAATTGGCAGCTTTATTATCATGGATAATATTTTTCTTTGCCAATTTATCCAGCATAGCAACTACTTTCGGCAGTAATTCAACTGCTACAGCACGATCAGTTACCATACGTAATTTTTTCACCGCATTACGGGTCGTTTTAGCATAATACCGATTATGTTCTCTTTTAGTTGCAGTCTGTCTGATTCTTTTTTCTGATGATTTATGATTTGCCATCTCTACAAATATAAAAATTCAACTTTTCAAGTAGTCTGTACGGGAATCGAACCCGTGTTACAAGAATGAAAATCTTGCGTCCTAACCCCTAGACGAACAGACCTTATGTCTTTCGTAGTCTGTACGGGAATCGAACCCGTGTTACAAGAATGAAAATCTTGCGTCCTAACCCCTAGACGAACAGACCATAGTTTTGCTTAGCGGATGCAAATATACGGCAAATTTATTTCCTAGCAAAAAAAATATCTTTTTTTTTCTCAAAATCCTCAACATTTTATCTAACCTCCTATTATTTAGCAAAATAGGACAAGAAAATGTAAAATAAAAAAACAGTTTGTACTTACCGATGTAAAGCCCGACTAAAATTCAAACTGGAATCTCAATTATATTCCATTTCCCAAGCGAATCATTACCTTTGTATGCAATATAAATTGGAAACCAATAAGTATAACCAGTCATGGGTAAATTATATTTAATTCCTACTCCCGTAGGGAATATGGAAGATATCACATTACGTGCACTTCGTTTATTGAAAGAAGTGGACCTGGTTTTAGCAGAAGACACGCGTACCAGTGCCAAGCTATTGAAGCATTATGAGATCACCACTCCCCTGCTTTCTCATCATAAATTCAACGAACACCAGCAAGTAGACCGGATAGCGGAAAGACTGGAAAGAGGAGAGAATATAGCCCTGATCAGTGATGCCGGTACTCCGGGAATTTCCGACCCAGGCTTCCTGCTCACCCGTACCTGCGTAGAACGGGGAATAGCCACGGAATGCTTGCCGGGAGCGACTGCTTTCGTTCCGGCCCTGGTCAATTCAGGATTTCCTTGCGACCGTTTCTGTTTTGAAGGATTTCTGCCCCAGAAAAAAGGCCGGCAAAAGAAGTTGAGTGCCTTAGCAGAGGAAAACAGAACTATGATTTTTTATGAATCCCCGTTCCGTCTGGTAAAAGCCCTGGAACAAATGGCAGAGGTATTCGGCCCGACCCGTCATGCTTGTGTGGCCCGGGAAATCAGTAAAATGTTCGAAGAATTCAAAAGAGGGACTCTCGAAGAACTGGCCGGCTGGTATAAACAAAACGGCGTGAAAGGAGAGATTGTGCTGATCGTCGCCGGTAAAGACTATAACCTGGCAGAAGAGGAAGGATTACACATCGAAATCGAAGAGGAAGAGTAACAAGAAAGGTTCAGGTAAATAAATGACGTGTACTATCAAGCTGAATGAAGCAAAATAATACACGTCATCAATAGTATTATCTATTTCCTGAATATTTCTCTCCTAATCGGATGTTTTCCGGGCCATCTCGATCATCTGGCTCAATTCGGCTACGATTTCCTCATCACTGCCGGCGGCTCCCGTTACTTTAAATCGGACGTTCAGAAAAAGCAAGACGACACTCGACAGAGCTCCAATGGTCCCCCAACACGAACACCTTCGACTCACGTTATCACTACATGGGAAACAAACTGTGACCTAAAAAACATGAACTTCTACGAAACAGCCGTTTTCCGATTCCTTACATTAAGATTACGAATTAATTTAGAAATCAGTATTTTGTAAATAATAAGAAAATCCGGTCAAATAGCCTAGGTATCCGTATTCCACCTGTTTTTCAAGCTTATAATATTTTCCTTCTCCTTTCTTTGGTCTGTAGTGCAAACGGAAGATGGAGGGTTTTGTGGCGGAAAACCATTGGAACAGGAACGAGTGTCCGGTTAGGTTTTCCGAACGCCCGACCGGTGGTGTTTGACGAACGAAGTGAGGAGTTCCGCCGGTCAGTGAGTTCTTCGAATAAGCGAGAGAAAAACAAAATCTTTTGTTTTTCCGAGCAGGAGAAGAACCGATGAAATCAACGAAAGCCTTAACGGACCGTTCCAGGCGAACCGGTCTGACGGTATAAAATCCGAAATCGGAATAGAAAGAAAAAAAATTAAACCTAGGTATAAATTAATTGAGTGTATATTCTTAAGACAAAAAGGTTACAAGGCCAAAAGGTAAATGAACCCTTGAAATCCTTGTAACCTCTATTGTTTTTTATTCCGACTCTTTACCCGAATATGCTAAAAATCGTCCAGATCGGTGATCACGGCTTTTGCGACCAGTTTCAGGTCGAACGATAATTTCGCATCTGCAGCAACAACCACTTCTTGATTATTTGTTGTCGAAGCTTTCACTTCCAAAAGGATATTTTCTGTTTGTCCTAATTTTTTAGCTTGTGCCTGAGTCAGATTAAATTCCAGCACACTCTCTTTACCGTTGGCAGCCTGAATAATATCCCGCCCTTTCACAGCGGTAAGGCTTTCCAATTTCTCGCCATTTTCTCCCAACAGCACCAAAGTCGGAATCTGGAGATTCAATGGAAGTCCATTGACAGCAGTAATCGTAATTACACCTTCTTTGATCCTATCCGCATACTTGGGATCGATATCAATATCGTTCAGCGTGTCTTTGTAATTGAGTCCTTCGGCACTCAATGCGAAAGGTATCCGGACATAAGCATCCAGGTCGATTTCTCCGTCGCTGTAAATCACATTATCCTCGTCTCCTTGCGGATTTACCGTCACCGTACCTTGATAGAATATATCACCTGTCGGTGGCAAGGACAGAAAGTCTACAATATTGGAATTATCCTTATTCAACCCTAAAGTATCGGAAAACACGATATTCGACTTATTCCCTAAAGTGAGCAACTCTTTTCCTTTTTCTAATTTCAGCGTTAACGTGTCTCCTTCTGCGTTTTGTCCATAAAAAGTAGCATCGACACTCATCGGGACACCGATACCTTTGTTACGGAGAATAATATTCAGTTCAGGCTTAGTGAACTTAAATTTACCTCCGATTTCATCCAAAAAGTCGATATCCATATTAAATTTATCCGGATCGATAGCGATCGGATCGACTGTGATTTTTCCTTCTGCTTTTTTGAATTTGAGATTATTCAGTTTAAAATTGAAATTAAGCTTCGAACTTGATAGAGAACTTCCCTCATGAATAATAATTTTAACTATATTAAGAGAAACTTCCGGCTTAGACTCCAGACTAAGTTCTATATCTTCCAAAGGTAGTGTCTTTATTTCATTGGCTTCCACTTTTTCGACAATCGTCAACACATCCCCTTCCTTCGTTTTTATATTCGGGAATTTAGCCTCCAGAGTATAAGAAAATTCCGTTTGAGGAAAAATAAAATCTGCTGAAGCTACCAATTTTTTCAAAACACATTCCGATGGAATATTTTGAATCTCAGCTACAACAGGATCAATTGGATTATCCTCACCACCTAAAGTGATATCACTAGGCAACGGTATTCCTGTACCCGGAATATCCACAGGCACCGATAAATCAAAAGCAACATCTTCCGCAGGCATATCGAAGACCTGATCGATATCGATATGGTAAATACCTTCTTCGGTATATTGAATGATCAGATCATTTTCTTCTTTTACGACCACATCGTCATCGCCCTGATTAATTAAATCCCAAAGAGTAAAAGACCCCTGAAGCACTTTTAAGGAAACACCCGGCTCCCAGCCTTCTATTTCATTGGTCCATTTATCGGTATCGAAAAGATCGGCATCGCCACAAGAAGTACACAAAAGCAGCATAGACAACAAAGCTGCACCACCCCAATTCAAACAAAATTTCATCATAAATATAACATTTACACGACAGTGCAAAATTGTGTTAATTTTTTGGAAAATCAAATTTTTAGAAAAACTATTTTTTTACAATTTATCTATTTTCTAAATCATTCACTTTAAACATCTTCAAGTCATCGTTGTACCTTATATTTCAGAATCGTATTGTTTCCGGTTCCGGCAAACAAGAAAAATCCGTCATTCTCTAAAAAGACGATTGAAAAAGGCGAATCGCCGGTAATGGGAAATCCTTTGGACAGTTTTCCATCAGCCGATAACAAAAACAACTGGTTTTGTTCCGGATCGGTCAAGCCGACACGCACGTCTTTAGCAGAGAAACGGTATACATAAGGGAAACCTAAAGTTTTAGCCTCCATTTTCTTCTCGAAAAGCGGCGTTCCATCCAAACGGGTGACCAATACCCGGTTTCCATCGGTAAACAAAACATCCCCGGTCCCATTTCCATCCCAATCCACTATATTCATTTCAAACCGATCGGACAATCCTTCTACCCGGGAAGTCTCTGTCTGACCGGAAAAATTCACCACATGTACCTGTCCTCCCTTACCAGCAAATACCAGAACCGGTTGTCCGCCTTTACGGGTTAAATAGACATCGGTATGAGGTTTCAGATCGAATACGGAAGAAACTCTCACTCTCTCTTTGCCTTTACGGTCCAATATATAAAAACGATACCGATCGGCAAAGACGATATAATCTTTGTCGGCCACCCTGAAATGCTGTACTTTCGAAACGACCGGTTTATCGGTCTTTTGGGGATTCCAGCCTTCTACCGGTTTTCCATCCAAACCGTACAGATATACTTCCCGGTTTTCACAAGGAACAAAGATGCGGTAGTTGCGGTTATTATCATAATCGTACACGGATATTCCCTGCTCGCACTTTCCTTTGAAAGCGACGGGGAAACGCCCCGCTGCATTACCGTTGCGGTCGATCAGGTACATCTTGTCGGGAGTAGAAAACAGGTATTGTAATTTCCCGTTCTTAAAGAGATCGACCTGATATACTTCGCTATTGATCTGCTGCCCGAGAGGAAGTTTCCAAAGCACACGCCCCACATCGTTGATCAGATAAACAGTATGTCGATCGTCCTGTACGAACAATTCCTTCTCACCCGTCACATGATTGGTCACGGGAACGGGCTTCATACTCACTTTCCCATCCAATTTAGTCTGCCACAATACATGCGGACGAATTTCATCCTTTATCTCGGCTGTACTCAGAAAAAGAGTGGTATAGAGCATATCTCCCTCGTTGGACCACTGCCAGGCCCAGGTAGAAAATACAGACAGTTCCTTTTGACGTCGAGTCAGGAATTGCTGCCAACTTCCCTGAGTCAAAGAGGTATAAAAAGGTAAAACCTCAGCCGTACGGGCAAAATAAGCCATATTGTATTTTCCGGCCAAACGGGTTTTCAGATGCCGATACCATTCGGCATCGCGGATGACGCTCCCATGCACATAATCGCGGGCAAAACTCTTTACCGCACTCTCGGAGGAAGCAAAAATCAGGTAGTTATCCTCCACCAACACGCAACGGCATTTTATCCCTTCAAAAATATATCCCCAATAAACGGCAGCCAGATCATCAGCCGGGAAAAGATAGTAACGGAAAGTTTTTTCCCGATCGAGGTTATATTCTTTTAAATAGTTTTCTAAAGACTGATTATCGAAACGGGCATATTCCTTCATCATTTTCTCCAACACCACTTTACACAGGCTACCCGATTTAAGACTGGCTACGATGAGCCCATCCCTTTCGCGGGTCGCTTCATTATAGGCCAGATCTACAACAGCAAACTCTCCCTGCAACAAATCGCGCAACTCTTCTTCGCGTCCTTTTCCGAACATCTTAACGAACTGCTGCTTTCGCCTGAAGATATTTTCTTTTTGTCCTACCGTATAGCGGTAATTGTCCAAAGCAGCAAAGTAAGCCGCAGGATTACTCAGGTTCAGCAATCCTAACGAGAGCAGACCGGAAGGCAGTACCCCGTCGATATTCGCTTCCCGGGCCTGTTGTTTTTCCAATGTAGCGATGTACGAACCATCCAGTCCACTGTAGTTCATAAATCCGTTCAGACAAATCCCCTGGCTGCTGAAATCTCCGTCCAAAGCTCCCCATTTGAAAAAACGGGTGATATCGACATGGGGAAAAACCTTTTTAACCTGGATATACAAAGGCATCAACTCTGTAAAAGCTCCGGTATTCAACAGAATATTTATACCGGCACCGGCTGAAAAATATTTATTCAGATTCTGATAATGGGGTTTGACTCCTTCCCCGGCTTCTTCGAGGTCGAATTGTTTCAGTCCGTCTTCGATATACAGGTCCGAATCCGACAACAAGATAATACCGCCGCAAACAGCAAAATAAGCGATCTCTTTCCCTTGTTTTAAAGTATATATTTTATGCCGGTCGTATTTCCGTACCTTCTCTCCTCCGGCAGCAAAAGTCCGGTTCAGGAAATCGGTTACTTCTCCCCGGGAAATGACATCTTTATTATCCATCACATAGAGGAAAGCCACGTCGCTCTTGCCTTCCACCCGGGCTGCCACAACGTAAGGATGTGCCTTCACCAGCCCTTGTTGTTGTAAAGTATCGGTTATCCGGACCAACAACTTCCGGCGAAACACTTTCAAATCGGCCGCAAAAGCCTGCCGGATCTCAGGTGCTAACTCAGCCCCGACATTAATCGTTACCACGACAGCCGAATTGTAAGGGATAAAAGAATCTTTACTACCGGCACGCATTTTCCCCTCTTCATTGATATACCAAATGGCACAAACAACGACAGCAAGCAGGATAACGGCCAATAATGATAATAGAATCCCTTTTTTCATACAATTTAACGTCGGTATACAACAAGCTATTTCAAAGCAAAATTAATAAAAAATGCCGGCACTGCCGGCATGATCTGGTAAAATTATTCTTCTCCTTTCTTTTTCAGGTAAGTTCGTCCTTCCAATATCCAATCGGCCGCAACCGTTTTTTTCAGATAATAATCGAAATAATCCATGACACGCCCGGTTTGATCCAAGGTATTCATTTGTCCACCGATTGTATGTCCTTCGCCCTCATAGGTCAATAGGATACAAGGTTTTCCAAGCCTGCGCATGGTAATATACATTTCCAGTCCCTGACTCCAATCGACGGCCTGGTCTTCAGTTCCGAAGATCATCAATAGCGGCGTCTGAATGTTTTCTGCCTGAAATACCGGGGAATTACAGATATATTGCCGGGAGATTTGCCACCAGGGTAATCTGAAACGTGCCTGTCCCGTTTCGAACATTTCTTGATTGGAACGTCCGCTTTCCCAATAAATACTATTATACATACTTATCATATCTGTCAGAGGTGCTCCTGCCACGGCAGCAGCAAAAAGCGGAGTTTGTGTGATAATATAAGCCGTCTGGTAAGCACCCCAGCTATGCCCGATCAACCCCAACCGTGCAGGATCGATATCTTCTCTTTTCAACACTTGCCGAACAGCAGCCGTAACACAGTCTACTGCCGATTCGCCCGGCCGGTTCACCTCATAGGTGATATCAGGCTGAAAAACAAAATAGCCCTGTAACACATAATTCATCGTATTATAAAGATCCGATGCCGAAGGAAAAACAAAATCGTTTAAATGCTGGGACAGTTTCTCGTAAATATGAACGATCATCGGATAGGATTGACCTTCCCGATAGTTTACCGGATAAAACAATGCTCCTTTCAACTCCTTACCCCGTGAATTTTTATAACGGATCAATTCACTTTTACGGAAAATAAATCCGGGGGGACGTAAATTCGTATGTGTCAATTGTTGAAGCCGATTCAGGTTTTCATCACAAACGAATAGTTCGGGAGCTGTAATATTGTCAGCCCATCCGAGTAAGTTCGTCTTTTTATCTGCCGACTGTTCCAAACGTAATGTACCGAATGGCCCATACAGTAAAGGGCGATGATGCCCTTTGGGATCGAAGCGATAAATTCCGGAAGCCCCGTCATCACCGGTAGCTCTCAACAGCAGGTTACAGCCGGGAGTCAAAACTCCGCGCTGAAATTTCCGGAAAGTGATCTTGTCTTCGCGTCCTCGGGTCAACCGCTTCAATTTCAGCGTAGCCGGCTCAACACTCCAGATATCATATTCGTCATAAAACCAAAAAGCCTTATCTTCTTTCAGCCAACCGGCAATGCCGAACGAGGGAGCGATATCGATGGGGCCATCGTAATATATATCGCTTAATCCAGTAGTCACCTGAGCGGTAAGATTGATATATTCTTCTTTCGCCAAATCGTATGCCCACCAATTTTTATTCTTAAAATAGTAAACATACTTTCCTTCGCGGGAAAAAGAAGCCGACAATATTGTATTCTCCAACAAGCGGGTACGTTTTCCAGTTTCCGTCTGTATCACATAAATATCCCGATGAAGTTCGCGGTAATGGGGCCGATAGGGCCGATCGTCGACAGCTAAAACAAACGCTCCGTCGGCAGAAATACCGGCTATATCGAACAAGGAAGAATCGGCCAGCTGCCTCCAGCGGTTTTCTTCCGGCCACCATACGCACAAATAGGTCCGGCTACGATTCAGGTAATAGCGGTTTTTCTGACGCGACTGGATTTCCTGATCTTTCCAGTGCCAGATATCGACATCTGCCGTAACTTCCGCCCGGGACTTCCCCTGATACCGTTTCGGAGCGATACCGAAAAACAACTTTTTCCCATCGGCAGACCATTGGGGTGTGTAATATTCACTGATTTTCATATTTGCCGGAAAATCGGCCCAGGCCTCTGCGGCAAAACAGCAGGCCTGCTGCTTGTTTCCGATATTCCGGACGACATGAATTTCCCGGCCTTGCTTCTGCCCTGTACTGTCCGACAACATTTTCATAAACAGAAGCCCGTGATCTGTCCATTTCAATTTTTCATATCCGTTTTTATCGTTTTCTAAAAACAGAAGACGGTAATCATTCAGTTCCAATACCTCTAGGCTATTGCTCAGTCCCTTTTCAGTTTTTAGGGTATAGGCCAGGTATTTCCCCGTTGGATCGACCGTATATTCCTGTATATTAGCTATATTCTTTACCCGTTTTTTTTCAAGATCATAAAGATTCAACTCTACGGCATTTTCTGTATTTACTCCTTTTAAAATCAGATGTTTACTATCATTGGTAAAAGTAAAACTTTCCATTCCCCGGAAAATTTGTTCTTCCCCATTAGCAAGGCAAACCAGTTTTACCTGATAGGCAATACCGGCAGCTGCATTTTCTCCCGCCGGTTCCGAAAAAACGATCCAGTGGGAATCTTTGGAAAATTCGGGAGCAGAAGTATTTTTATATTTGTACTCTTTTCCCGACGCGATATGCCGGACAAACAAAGTATCTGTTTTCTCCGCAGCCTGGATTCTCCACATCGCCCATTCGCCGGATGGAGATAACCCGTATTGCAATAGTTTATGCCACAACTCGAATTCATGAAAATCCCGTATTGTTTTATTACTGGCCCATACGTTTCCCATACCTCCTACTCCTATCAGATAAACGCAGAAGGTCAATATTACTTTTTTCAAACCGATCATTTTTTCAATAGATTCTTCAATAATTTTTTTAATGCAGGATTAGAAGGCCGGAGTGCTTCGGTATCTACCCAATTGCCTTCTTTATCGATCAGGATAAACCGGGGAATAGAACCGACATGTAACTCTTCCGGGAGGTAACTCCAATCACCGGCCCACAATTGTACGCCTCCTAATTGATGTTCCCGGACATATTCTTTCCATTTTTTCCGGTTTTTATCTATGGAGATACTGATAAATTCAATCTCTTTTCCCTGAAATTCAGCCTCCAACTGTTGTAAATAAGGGATCTCAGCTTTACAGGGAGCACACCAGGTCGCCCAAACATCGATAAACTTATATTTCCCCCGGAAATCGGCCATGGAGCGGTAGTGTCCGGCTGTGTCGGGAAAGATAAAATTAGAAGCCCGTTCTCCTTTTTGAAGGGTAGAATGGGGGCGTCCCCGGTACTGACATAACCGCAGGCGTTGTTCCTCATTTTGCATCAAAGGAAAATACTTCTGTTCGTAATCACAAAAACGCCCGAAACTAACGGTATCTATTTCAGCCAACACAAATTCGGCTTTCAATAGCGGAGATCCGATTTCGGCTAACCAGTCATCGAAGGAATATTCTCCCTGCCGTATGACAAAAGTCCTTTTATAATTAAAATATTTCCGGAGCAACTGAATACCATAAGGTTGTTGTAAAATACGGTCATCTTCGACGGGAAAGCGTCCGATGAGCTGCCGGTAATAAGCCGATTGTTGTTCTTCGGATTCATAGGATTGCTGATTTTTAGCAATATAAGAAATGAAATCATACAACAGATCGAATTCGATTGTCTCCTTCAACTGCTTTTGAAAAAGGGAATCCCGGATAACTGTTGCTTGCAACCACCGGTCCACCTCTAGCCGAACCGAATCGAAACGGGGAAAATAGGCCCCATAAGCTTCTGTCCTGGTGTCCATTTTCAAAGAGCGCTTTATCTCTTTCCATTGTTCCAGTAAACGATTTTCTTCACCGGTGATATCCACTTGTTTCCAATCCCCGTCGATTCCCTGAAAATGTATTTCATCCCCTGCTTTTACATACATCCGATGATATTCCTTTCCATCATACAGGTAATAAAAACCGGCCTCTGCCGGCTGGAACATAAAAGCAAAACTACCGTTACCGGCAATGGTGGTACCGGCATATTTTACCGGTACCCCATTTTCTACAGTCATCAGTTGCACTTCTCTGGCAGGTACCTTTCCCCCGCTCTTTCCCTTTATCACGGCAAACTCCTCTGCCCTGATTCCTCCCCCCAGAAGGCAACAGATTATCCCTAATAACCACACACGACTATCTATCAATAACATAAATATCCATTACCCATTTTTGAACTCATA
>NZ_LARL01000041.1:0-28025 GCF_000980295.1 Odoribacter sp. N54.MGS-14
CTTATTTTCTGCAAATTTACGCTCTTGGAACCATATAAACAACTGTACTACAATATTTTAATTTATAGAACTCCTCTTAACTTCTTCTGTCACTGCTAATGTAAATCTCTTTAAATCGATAAATTCTGCAATGATGCATCCTTTCTGCTCAGTTAATTTTGTAATCATTTTTTTGATTTTTAATAATGCGTTTTGGTTTAGATTAGTTGTTTTTCTTGAATGTAAATAAATTATGTTTCCTTAGGTTGCCTATAGAATGTCGAAAATAGGACAAAAAGTATAAATAACCAAATCTTTTTTATAAGAAAATCATATTCCGGCCGGATAAAAATTTGACGAAAGAGGAAGTCTGAACAGATATAAATTATATCTTTGTGATGTTTTTAAATGTTAACGTTTGCAATTATGACGGGGAAGATGACAGGTGGATTTGTGTGGAAGCGGTGACGGATCGGGATGAATGTGAATCGACTAAATTTACGATATAAATAAAATAAAATGAAAACAACACCTTTTACCCATTTTCATGAAGCTTTGGGAGCACGTATGGCTCCGTTTGCAGGATATAATATGCCCATCGAATATCCGACAGGAATTAAAGAAGAGCATCTGAATGTCCGTAATAAACTTGGAGTTTTTGATGTTTCCCATATGGGAGAATTTTGGATTAAAGGACCGAAAGCTTTTGAATTGGTTCAGAAATTAACCACAAATGATGTGGCCGCTTTGATAGACGGAAAAGTACAATATAGTTGTTTCCCCAATGATAAGGGTGGTATTGTAGACGACTTGCTGGTGTATCGTTTCAGTGCTGAAAAATACCTGCTGGTAGTTAATGCTGCTAATATCGAAAAAGACTGGAACTGGGTGGTAAAATACGGCGCAGAACTGGGTATGAAACCGGGCGTCGAACTGGAAAATGCTTCCGACAATATTTGCCAGCTGGCTATCCAGGGGCCTTTGGCATTGAAAGCCATGCAGAAGCTGACCTCGGAAAATGTTGTCGATATGGAGTATTATACTTTTAAAGAAATACCGTTTGCGGGGATCGATAAAGTTATTTTCTCCACGACAGGTTATACCGGTTCTGGTGGTTGTGAAGTTTATGCTTATAATAAAGATGCTGAGAAATTGTGGAATGCCGTTTTCGAAGCCGGAGCGGAATTCGGGATACAACCGATCGGATTGGGTGCCCGCGATACCTTGAGATTGGAAGCCGGTTTCTGTCTCTATGGGCATGAAATCGACGATGATCATTCGCCTATCGAAGCCGGTTTGGGATGGATTACTAAATTCGTGCCCGGAAATGATTTTATCATGCGGGAATACCATGAAAAATTGAAAGCAGATAAACCGACCCGTTATATGAAACCTTTTGAAATCATCGACCGGGGAATTGCACGGCAAGGATATCCTATCGAAGATGCCGAAGGAAATGAAATCGGTGTAGTATGTTCGGGAACGGTATCTCCTTTAACCGGAAAATCTATCGGTACGGGATATGTTAAAAGCGGTTTCCATAAATTAGATAGTGAAATATTTATCCGGGTGAGAAATAAGGCGTTGAAAGCAAAAATTGTAAAAACTCCTTTTTTCTGATACCGGAAATTCAAATACCGAAAAACTATCCCAAAGTCATTATTTTGACTTTGGGATTAGTGTCTCTCTTAGAGAGAGTGATTAAATGATTTCTTTTTTGAGGTATATTCGGCACCGATTTGTTAAGGTGATTTTAAATTATAAGTAAATCCGAATATTTCTCTTATAAAATGATATTTTGCGCAGTATATTTTGCATATTTGTAACGTTTGAAGAAAAATTGAATTAAAATTTAAAACCTTTAATTATTATACAAAATGAGAAAACATATTTTTAACGCAGGTCCTTGTAAGTTGCCGGATATGACATTGGAAAATACGGCAAAAGCTGTGATGGAATTAGGGAATTGTGGCCAGTCTATTCTGGAAGTATCTCACCGTTCAGCTGATTTTCAGGCTGTTTATGATGAGACTGTCGCCCTGTTCAAAGAAGTGTTGAATATCCCCGATAATTATTCTGTTATTTTCTTGGGTGGTGGTGCCAGTATGCAGTTCTGCATGATTCCTTACAATTTCCTGGGTAAAAAAGCGGCTTATGTGAATACCGGCGTTTGGTCTAAAAAAGCAATCGCTGAGGCTAAACTTTGGGGTGAAGTTGAAGTGATCGCTTCTTCTGAAGACCGGAATTTTACTTATTATCCGAAAGGATTCCAGATTCCTGCCGATGTCGATTATCTGCATATTACATCGAATAATACGATCCGTGGTACCGAGATTTTCGAAGATCTGGATAGCCCTGTGCCCTTGATTGCCGATATGTCGTCCGATATTTGTAGTCGTCCGATCGACGTAAAAAAATATATGATGATCTATGGCGGATGCCAGAAGAACTTAGGACCTGCCGGTGCTACTTTCGTGATTATCCGTAACGACTATCTGGATAAAGTAGTGGCTGACCGCAAGATCCCGACCATGCTGAAATATCAGACTCATGTCGATAACGGATCTATGTTCAATACCCCTCCTTGTATCAATATCTTTGCCGTTGGTCAGACCCTGAAATGGATCAAACAAATGGGCGGTGTTGAAGCTATGGAAAGACGTGCTATCGAAAGATGCAATGCATTGTACAGCGAATTCGACCGCAATACGGTATTCCGTGCTGTTGTTGAAGAAGGTTCACGTTCTCGTATGAATATTCCGTTCTTGTTAGCCGAAGGATATGAAGAACTGGAGAAAGAATTTTTGGATTTCTGTAAATCTAAAAACATCGTAGGCGTGAAAGGTCACCGTTTGGTGGGTGGTTTCCGTGCTTCTACCTACAATGCTTGTACGATGGAAGATGTAAATGCTTTGATTGCTGCCATGCAGGAATTTGAAAAAGCACATAAAAAATAAATAATATTAATTCAGATGAAAGATTTACGATTTACGACCGTGCTGAGGCCTCTCGTAAATTGTAAATCTTAATCGTAAATTTTGGTAGTTATGACAAAGGTTCTGATTGCAACCGATAAACCTTTTGCTCCGGTGGCAGTAAAAGGTATCCGCGAAATCGTGGAAACTCAGGGTTATGAATTGGCTTTATTGGAAAAATATACTTCTCCGGAAGAATTGATCGCTGCTGTTGCCGACGTAGATGCTATGATCATCCGTTCGGATAAAGCGACAAAAGAAGTGATCGATGCTGCTAAAAAACTGAAAGTAATTGTACGTGCCGGAGCCGGTTATGATAATATCGACCTGCAGGCTTGTACCGATCATGGCGTAGTGGCTATGAATACTCCGGGACAGAACTCGAATGCTGTGGCTGAATTGGTATTCGGTATGGCTGTTTATCTGGCTCGTAATTTCTATAACGGTAAATCCGGGCATGAACTGAAAGGAAAGAAAATCGGTGTACATGCTTACGGAAACGTGGGACAAAACGTGGGACGTATTGCCAAAGGCTTCGGAATGGAAGTGTATGCTTTCGACCCGTTCATGACCGATGAACAAATCAAGGCTGCGGGGGCTACTCCGTTGCATTCTGCCGAAGAAATGTATGCGATGTGTGATTATGTATCTCTGCATATCCCGGCTACCGAGAAGACAAAGAAATCGATCAATTATGAATTGTTGAATCGCATGCCGAAAGGAGCTGTATTGATCAACACTGCCCGTAAGGAAGTGATCAATGAAGAAGAATTGGTGAAATTGATGGCCGATCGTCCCGATTTCAAATATATTTCCGATATCGCTCCGGACAATGCCGCTGAATATGCCCAGTTCGAAGGCCGTTATTTCTTTACTCCGAAGAAAATGGGTGCTCAGACTGAAGAAGCGAATGTAAATGCAGGCTTGGCTGCTGCCCGTCAAATTGTGGCTTTCCTGGAACATGGAGATGCTAAATTTAAAGTAAATAAATAATATTTTTATGGCTATAGTAAAACCATTCAAAGGCTTACGTACTCCTAACCAGGAAGTATGCGAGGAATTGGCTTGCCTCCCGTATGACGTGATGAATTCGGAAGAAGCTGCACAGATGGCTGCAGGAAAACCGAAATCATTGCTGCATGTTACCCGGGCCGAAATCGATTGCCCTGCCGGAACGGATATCCACTCGGAAGAAGTTTACAATAAGAGTGTTGAAAATTTCAAAATGTTTCAGGACAAGGGATGGTTGGTACAGGATCCGGAAGCGAAATTTTATATTTATGCTCAGACCATGGAAGGCCGTACCCAATACGGTATTGTCGGTTGTGCTGCCTGTGAGGATTATATGAACGGGGTGATTAAAAAACATGAACTCACCCGTCCCGATAAAGAAGAGGACCGGATGGTGCTGACCCGTTATGTGAATGCTAACCTGGAACCGGTATTTTTTGCCTATCGTGCCGTGCCTGAAATTGACGCTATCGTTGAAGATATTGTGAAGAATCAGAAAGCAGACTACGATTTTGTGGCAGAAGACGGGTTCGGACACCATTTTTGGGCGATCAACTGTCCGGAAACCAATAAACGGTTGGAAGAGTTGTTCGCAACGAGAGTGCCGAACACCTATGTGGCCGACGGACACCACCGTACAGCTGCAGCTGCCCGTATCGGTGCCGAATATACAGCAAAGAATCCGAATCATACCGGTAAAGAAGAGTACAACTTCTTTATGGCCGTACATTTCCCCGACCATCAGCTGAAGATTATCGATTACAACCGGGTAGTGAAAGATCTGAATGGTCTGACCGAAGCTCAGTTGCTCGAGAAATTGAACGCTCATTTCGAAGTAAAGGAAATGGGTACCGAGATTTATCATCCGGCAAAATTGCACGAGTTCAGTATGTATCTGGGCGGTAAGTGGTATCGTCTGACCGCTAAAGCAGGTTCGTATGATGACAACGATCCGATCGGAGTATTGGATGTGACCATTCTTTCCAAACATGTGTTGGCCGATATCCTCGATATTCAGGATTTGCGTACCTCTAAACGAATCGATTTCGTGGGGGGGATACGTGGATTAGGTGAACTGAAAAAACGCGTAGACAGCGGGGAGATGAAAGTGGCTTTCGCTCTGTATCCGGTTTCTATGGAACAGTTGCTGAATATTGCCGATACCGGTAATATCATGCCGCCGAAAACTACCTGGTTCGAACCGAAACTTCGTTCCGGTTTAGTAATCCATAAAATTTGATTTTTGAAAATCTGAAATAAGATACCATCTTCTCTCAGAGGATGGTATTTTTTTCGGATGTGAATTTGGGTGTTAGTTTCAGTACAGGATAAAGCGTTCATGATTTATGCTTAAAGATATTCTGATTTCGATGATTATTTGGGTGGTAGTGGGATGTGGTAACGGCTCCGGGGTGAAACGACTGGATACAAGAGCTGTGGAAAAGGACACTGTTTTGAAATGGAGTCAATTGGTCGGTGAGAGCCGGTTAGTGCGTATGGAGACGAAAGAAGAGGCTTTGTTAAACGATTATTTTCGGGTATGGGCCGGAGAGAAGTATATTATTACTTACGGAAACGAAGAAATGTATCAGTTCGCCGCCGATGGTACTTATATCCGTAAATTGGCTTCTTATGGACGTGCTCCGGGCGAATATCAGAATATTATAGCCCTCACAGTAGATGAACCGGGCGAACGATTGTATTTTTCGGATTATGGAAGGCAAAATAGTATCCAGGTAATTAATTTGAAAAATGGAGAATATGAAAATTCCCTGCCCGGAATTTACGGATTTCCGAAGAAGATGATACTGGCCGGTGATTCGGTTCTTTATTGTATTCCTTTGTTATTGAAAGATGCAGCCTATGAAATTTATGCCCTTACTTCTTCCGGACAATTCCTGGGAGGGATTAAAAAAGAGACTTGTCGGGAGGAGCGTCAGAAGAATCATTCTTATCTGGGGATAGCGGGAGGATTTGTTCACTATATGTCAGGGATAACGGATACTTTGTATCGGATAACTGCCGATACAAGAAAACCCGAATATTATTTTCATGCAGGACATTATTTGAAAGAATTCAAGCCTGATGAAAAAGGAGAAGAAATTGAAATGATAGTTGAAACTTCTCGGTTCATCTTATTCGATCGTTTATTCATCCGGATGGCTGATTCCAGATTTGGTAAAAATATAATTACTTACGACGAAAACCGGGATCCTGAAACTTATGTATTCGATAAACTGAACGATGGTTTATTCAAAGTAAAGAGTATTTATTTCGACGACCTTGACTTTGAATTGGAGGATTATCTGTTCGAAGTTTCTGAGCATTATCTTTGTCAATCTTTTTCTGCAATGGAATTTCGGGAAAGGATAAAATCAGCAAATTCCCCTTACCATGATTGGTATAATGCAATAGCCGATGATGATAATCCTGTATTGGTGTTGGGAAAGGTACGTAATTAAATTCGGATGACAGATTTCCCCGTTTTCGCAAATATCCTTAATTCGTTGAAGATAACGAATAACAGAGTATCTCCGGAGAGAAATTCTTATTGTTTTGGAAACTGATTGCGTATATTCGGTCGGATTTTTCATCGACACAGAAGCTTAAAATATAACGGTTCAAACGATATCTTTTCAAAAAACGGCCCTGCCAGTCGAATTGGTGTATTTCAAAATTATTATTGGAGATCGATAAATCTTTATTTTTAGAATCGCAGTATAATAAATAGATATAGTTGTCCGTGCTGAAATAGTTTTTATAGTAGTTGACTTCCTCTTCAACCCGGGCATTTAATTTGTCCAGGACGGTAACTTTATTTACAGATTTATCGATGGGAAATTGGTAACGGGTCGATTCTAAATTATTTAATGAAATAATATCGATGATGGGGAAATGCCTGTAAATAATGGCAACAGAATCCATCGTATTCGGTTTCAATATGTAAAATGCATGATAGATATTCGAATTGGCTATAAAATCGGTAATTTTTTTTTCTTTTATTATGGAAGGATAATTCTTGTAATTTAATAAATATCGATTACTGGAAATATTGGCAATGGAAAATTGATAATCAGACATACCTGAATTGGCAAAAATGGTCGAATCGTTGATTAAATATACACAATCCGCAGCTGTCAATCCCACTCTGACATTGATTTTCTCTGGGGTGTATAGAGGATTGGAGAATAAGCTATCGGTACAAAATAAAGTATATCTTAGTTTTTCAATAATAAGAAATTTATTCGGGGAATGCCGGTAAACCCTCGGCGTTAGATATTCATTGGGTCCCCGTCCTATACTTCCGTAGGTTTTTAATAAATGGAAAGAATTTAGGGAATAATATTTTAAGAATTTATTCTCGTCCGTTTCTGCATCTTTGATAATCAATAAGGTATCTGAAATCCAGATTTTTTCAGGATTTAATAATGTCGTATCCGTTAACGCGATAGAAGTCGGTGTTAAATCAATGGCAGGAAAAGTATTTAAATCTTGTAACTCAACTAGTTTACATGAATATGGTTTTTCTCTGGAGGTACAAGATAATACCAATAGTAATAAACATATATAAACTGTTTTTTTCATATTTAATTCTTTATATAATCGATAAATATATTCATTATCATTTTATTATCGAGAGGAGAACCACATAAAATTTTATTATCTTCAATTAGAAATGTTTGACTACGAGGAATAAGAGGATTTAGTTTAAAAAAATTATGAGTATAATCAAAGTAGAATTAAAAATCCTTATTTTGCTTAATAATTTCATCTAAACGTTCAAATTCATCTCCAATAACTAAAAATATTATTTTTTTCTGCAACTTTTTATTTTGGGAAGCAATTAATTCCCATTTGTTTAAATTTACATAACAGTCTTCACAGGTTGGACTGATTATATTTAAAATATAATTAGAATTTGAAATATGTTGATTTGTCGAATCTAAACAAGAATAATCTATCGGTTTGTTTATAATGAAAGAGTAATCAGAATTCATTATTTTTAAGAGTTTTCTTTTTTGAAAACTACTTAAATTTATGATAATTATCAATACGATTAATAGAATCCCTGATATGTAGTATATAATTTTTTTCATCTCTCTATAAAAAGTATCTTAAAATCTCTAAATTGCAAAATAGATATTTTAAGATAAAAATTTAACAATCCTGATATAAGGGGTTATTTCCTTGTTTATCTGGACATTTTCTTACACATGTTATACTTCGTAATAGCATTTGGATAGATATATTGTAAAGTTATGACGAATGTTGCTATAGTTATTCTAATTTGTTGTTCTATAATATTGTTTTATATATATATTTAACATATGGGTGGGGATATATGTTTTAGGGGTTTTATTTATGGTATAAATATCTTGCAAAATATAATGAAAGCATTGTAACAAATAATTTTCAGTTTCGATGATTTCACTTTTAAAACGATCCTGGAATAGATGATCATATCTGCCGTATTTATTATTGAACCACATGGCATAGCTGGTTACTATCCGCCGGATGTGTTCGCTGAGGGCAGGACTTTCAATTTTTTTTCCATATGAAGTATAAGGCGGTGAGCAGCAAAAGGGTAGTAAGGGCGAATGCCCATACATTCATTGCACGGGATTGAGCTGTCATAACGTAATCTTGTATTTCTAGTGTTTCCATAATTTATTTCGTGGATTTACTGATATAACGCAGAAAATCCTTATCGGTCGAAAAATTTGGGATTCCGGGACGGACCTTTTGTCCGGTTTTATATCAGACTTACCGCCCGGTATTTTGTTAGTTGCAATGGTTACAGTGGTTAAGGAGTAACCATTGAAACCGCTGTAACATTGCTAATCTTTTATTTTAGAAGTGGGTGAAAAGAGAGCTTGCTTAAAATGGGACGAAAAGTCCGTCCCGGAATCCCGGAAGAGGTTAATATTTCAGCCATTTGTAAAGTTCTTTCCAAGTGACTTTTTTGCCATACATTAAAATACCGATGCGGTAAATTTTTCCGGATAGCCAGGTAAAAAAGATAAAACTGACGATTAATAATGCCATAGAGGTCAGGATTTCCCAGGTCGGTACTCCGAAGGGGATACGGACCAGCATAACGATCGGTGAGGTGAACGGGATCAAGGAACTCCAGAATACCATCGGGGATTCGGGACTTTTCATGGCGGCGAAACCGATGTATAACCCGATGACGAGGATAATCGACAAAGGGGTCAGGAATTGTTGCGAGTCGGTTTCGTTATCGACGGCAGCACCGATAGCGGCGAATAAAGAAGCATATAACAGGTAGCCTCCGATAAAATAGAATAAGAAAGAGGCCAGGAATTTAATGATAAAGATCGGGTCGATGGTCATCGCAACCTTTTGGATGATTTGCATTTTTTCAGCGCTCAGATTCCCTGTACCGGCTATATCCGGCAGGCCGCCGGCCAGGTTGCCGGCATTTCTCAGTGCTTCCAGATCGATACCCGGCAGGAAGAATGTTTGCATGACCAGGATCAGCACAAGGCCGAATACTACCCAAATCAGGAATTGTACGAGGCCGACAGCTGCTACTCCGATGATTTTACCTAACAGAAATTGAAACGGTTTGACAGAAGAGACCAATACCTCGATAATCCGGTTTGTTTTTTCTTCGATCACTCCTTTCATGACTTGAGAGGCATACATGAATATAAAGAAGTAGATAATCATGCCGCCGATCAATCCGATAGCCGAAGCGACTTCCGACGAGCTTTCTTTGGCTTCGCCCGAGTCGGTGATCTTTAACGTACGCACCAGTACAGGTGTTTGTGTGGCCGATAATTGTTCTTCCAAATCGGGGACTTGTGATTCGGCAATGACTTTTGCTCTTTTTATGTCTTCAATTTTTTTGCGCAATTGGGCCGCGATTTCATTTTTCAATTCCATAGGAACCTGAGAGAAAGAATAGACCGGAATTTCCGGGTGATCCATAATATTTTCCGGGATTGAAATCAGGGCGTAATAGTCATGTTGCCGGAGAAATTCCGAAGCTCCCGATTCATCGACCGGGGTATTCAGATATTCGAATGTATTGTTGTTGATTTGCTCGAATGGTGTCTCGAGTACTGACTGATTGATCACTGCAATTTTACGGTCCTGTGTGTCGTCTTTCAGAAGCATCCACATCAGGAAAGCATAAAAACCGGCTAAAAGAATGGGGACGACGAGTGTCAGTACCAGAAAACTTCTTTTCCGTACTCTGGTTGTAAATTCGCGTCCTATGATGATAAGCGTTTTATTCATTTCAGATTTATGATTTGGGGTTTACGAAGTGGATTATTCTTCCTGTTTGATGTCGTTAACCATTTCTCCTTTCACTAATTTGATAAAGATATCGTTCATTCCCGGTATGACCTTTTGATAAGAGATAATATCGGTTTTGTCGAGCAGACGACGTAATAAAGTATTGGTCGGACAAGCCGCGAGGCGTTGCAGGACCAGTTCGTGTTGTCCGTCTTCTATTTTTTCGGAAAGCAGTTCATATTCTTCTCCGATCACTTCTTGCGGATGAAAATCCGGTTGATATTTACAGATGAGTCGGTAAGTATTGTTGGCATACTTATTCCGGATCTGATTGATCGGGCCTTCGATAATTTTTTTTGATTTGTTAATCAAGGCAATATGGCTACAGATTTCCTCGACGGAAGCCATATTGTGGGTGGAAAAAATAATGGTCGTTCCTTTTTTGCGCAGTTCCAGTATTTCTTTTTTTAGGAGTTCGACATTGATGGGGTCGAATCCGCTGAACGGTTCATCAAAAATCAGCATTTCCGGTTCGTGCAGGACGGTGGTGATGAATTGCACCTTTTGGGCCATTCCTTTGGATAATTCTTCTACTTTCCGATCCCACCAGGCCTCGATTCCGAATTTCTCGAACCAGGCTTTCAATTGTTGAATCGCGTCATGACGGCTCACTCCTTTCAGACGAGCCAGATAAACGGCCTGTTCACCGACTTTCATCTTTTTATAGAGGCCTCTTTCTTCAGGCAGATAACCGATGCGGTTCATGTCGGCAGGTTCCAGTTTATGGTCTTTAAAATAAAGTTCACCCGAATCCGGTCCTGTAATCTGGTTTATAATTCGGATCAGAGAAGTCTTTCCGGCTCCGTTGGGGCCTAACAATCCATAAATAGCTCCTTCCGGGATTTCGATAGATACATCGTCCAAAGCCCGGTGATTGGCATAATTTTTAATAATATTTTTAGCGACAAAAAAACTCATACCTTTTCACTTACAACAGTTACAAAAGTTACAACGGTTATAATGGTCAGGATTCACATCTAAGATCCTTGTAACCTTTGAAATCTTTGTAACGACATAAATTGCAGAATTAAATTGGTTGATAAAGTCCAAAGACTTTATCAACTTTACCAATTCATTATACCTGCCATTATTATAAATACAAATGCTGATATGTTAATACGCTCCTGTGGTCGGCACATTTACATATTAGCACATCAGCATAACAGATCAGCTGTATTCAGACAGCTTCATTTTCTTCCATTTCGATCATCAATGTCCCCTTCGGAATTTTATCTCCTGAGTTGACATATATTTTTTTGATTTTACCCGAAAATGGTGCAGCCAGTTTGTTATTCATCTTCATAGCCTGAAGAATCAGAAGAACATCTCCTTCCTGGACTTCCTGGCCCTCTTTCACTTCGATTTGCATAATGGTTCCTGGAATGTGTGAAGTCAGCAGATAGGGATTCGGTTCTTCCCATTTTTTTCGGTTTACCCATTTCTGGGTAAGCTGAGTTTTATATTCTACGCCATTCAGCAGGAATTTTTCATATTTAACAGTCATTTTACCTCCTTTTTAGTGGTTCTGAAACTTTTAAGTCTTTCAGTTTAAAAGTCCGGGAATTCATGGACTTTATAAACTCTGAACACTGTTAGAACGGAGGAATTCCGTGTTTCTTAGCAGGTGTCATAACGGTTTTATTACCGGAGACTTCGATAGAATGTTTCAATAACAGGCGTGTTTCCGACGGTTCGATCACCGAGTCGATATATCCTTTGGAAGCTGCTACATAAGGATTAGCAAATTTCTCGCGATATTCGGCAACTTTCTGCTTCCGTGTTTCTTCCGGATTAGCAGATTCTTTTATTTCTTTACGGAAAATAATGTTTGCTGCCCCTTCCGGTCCCATTACGGCGATTTCGGCTGTCGGCCAGGCAAACATAAAGTCGGCTTTCAGGTGGCGTGAGTTCATGGCGATGTATCCACCACCGTAAGCTTTACGCAGGATTACCGTCACTTTAGGTACGGTAGCTTCACTATAAGCATACAATACTTTTGCTCCGTGGCGGATCACACCCATATATTCCTGTTCAACGCCCGGTAGATATCCCGGCATGTCTTCGAAGGTCACGATCGGAATATTGAATGCGTCGCAGAAACGGATAAACCGGCCTGCTTTATCGGCAGAGTCGCAATCCAATACACCGGCTAATACCAACGGTTGATTGGCCACGAAACCGATCGTTTCTCCATCTACCCGACCGAATCCGACAACGATATTCTGTGCAAAGTCCTGTTGTACCTCGAAGAAATCGGAATCGTCGGCAACGGCTTTGATAATATCTCTTACATCATAAGGCTGGGTAGGATCTGCAGGAAGGATTTTTTCGATATTGTATTCTGCTTTCGGAGCTTTTGACGGAAAGGCTTTCGCTTTACGTTGATTGTTCCAGGGGATAAAGGTGAGCAGTTTTTTTATTTGTTCGAAACATTCTGCTTCTGTAGAGGCAAAGAAGTGGGCATTTCCACTGATACAGGCATGAACGCGTGCTCCTCCGAGGTCTTCCATACTAACTTCTTCTCCCAGTACTGTTTTTACTACTTCCGGACCTGTGATGAACATTTTGGAAATATTATCTACCACAAATACGAAATCGGTCAATGCCGGAGAATAAACGGCTCCACCAGCACAAGGACCCAGAATAACGGACAATTGAGGGATAACACCGGAAGCCTGTGTATTGCGGAAGAAAATTTCTCCATAACCGGCCAGTGAATCCACCCCTTCCTGGATACGTGCACCACCCGAGTCGTTGATACCGATGATCGGCATCCGCATTTTGATGGCATGATCCATAATTTTGGTGATTTTACGGGCGTGCATCAGTCCTAACGAACCTCCTGCAACAGTGAAATCCTGAGCATAAATAGCAACGGGTTCTCCATAGACAGTACCGGTACCGATAACGACACCGTCGCCGTGAAGAACTTTCTTGTCCATATCAAAATCCTTAGATTGGTGCTCTACGAACATGTCGTACTCGTGGAAAGAACCTTTGTCCAAAATCCCCTCGATACGCTCACGGGCTGTCAATTTACCCATGGCGGCCTGCTTTTTGATAGCATCTTCGCCACCACCCTGAAGTACAATTTCTTTCCTCTTTCTTAAGTCAAGAATATTCCTTTTAAGTGACATAGTAATTTATTTTATTATTAACTTGCGTAATTCCTTCTCAGAAATTAACACACCATTTAAACTGCAAGATTACGTAAAAAAAATGATTTAAAAAATACCTATCTTTATTATACTAATCGGTATCTATTGATATCATTGAGGGTTGAAGTCGAAATTTTAACGGTTTATTTGAAAAATTTACTATTATCTGTATTTATTAATAAATGGGGAGGGGGAATTTCCTGGCTTTGCCAGGAAATTCTCTCAACAAACCGAAGTTTTTCAACGACTAATCTCTTAGGTGTAATTAGTTTTTTAAGTTGTTCCTTCGCCGCTTACAGTTCATAAAGTTTGTAGACTGATTGAATTCTACCGTTTAAATAGTTTCAGCAGTTTAGAAGTAAGGCCTAATCGCTGTAACTGAAAAGCAGCATGTTTTACTACAAGCTTTATGTATTTTCATCGCCTGTCGTCGGGGGAAGGGGGATTTGTTCTTCCGGGGTTTTGTGGTGTTGCAGGTAGAGACTGTCGATGATACCGTCGACCAGGCCGATGGTAGGCACGACGATATGCTTCGCTTGGGTATGTTCTGCGACTAGCAGGAAGATATCTGCGGCATTGGTAATGACATCCGCACGGTCGGGTTTCAGATTGTATAACCGGGCACGTTCTTCTAAGGAATAGTTTTTTAGAGTGTTGTTGAGTTGTACTAATTTTTCTACCGGGAGAGTCATTTTATTTTTGGCCGGAAGTTTAGCTAACCGGAACAATTTATTGATATTTCCACCGGACCCGATGATCGTGATTACCGGGTATTGTTCCCGCAATTTATTCAGGTCTCTTTTCAAACGGTTGTATACGCTGGGAACGACTTTCCCTTTCAACAGGCGTACGGTTCCGATGTTGTAAGAACGTGAACTGCGGAGTATTCCTTGATGGATCAAGCTGATTTCCGTGCTACCTCCCCCGACGTCGACATAGATATAATCGGCGTTTTTATCCGCCAGGTATTCGATGTGATTATCGTATACCAAACGGGCTTCTTCCTCTCCGTTGATAATATCTATCCGGATACCTGACTTCCGGGTGATGGTTTCGATTACTTCTTTCCCGTTTGCGGCATCCCGCATTGCCGATGTGGCACAAGCCCGATAGGCATCGACTTCGTATATTTTCATCAGTTGCCGATAAGCCTTCATCAGACGGAGTAGTTTTTTAGCTTTACTGGCCGGTATTTCACCTTGTGTAAATACTTCTTCTCCCAGACGCAGGGGAACCCTTAGAAGGAGCTCTTTTGTAAACAACTGTTCCGATGTTTCGGGATTGATACTTTTGATCAATAATCTGACTGCATTGGAGCCGATATCGATTGCTGCATAATTTACTTTACTCATGGGGTATGTTATTAGTTGTGATTCCTTGTATGTCTTCCTGATAATAGTGATATAAGGCCGATTGTGACCGGAATAGCGAATGGTCTTCGTTTTCCCAGGGGATATTCTGTCCTGTGCCGTCGACTTGTCGTCCCTGCAGAGAGTCTTTCAGGCCATATTCGACGATTCGTTTCAATTCGGTTTGAATTTCCTTATCATAAACGGGGGTAAGTACTTCGATCCGGTTGTCCAGATTCCGGGGCATCCAGTCGGCAGAACCTGTCAGGCAGATCATATCACCTGCATTTTCGAAAATGAAAATTCGCGAATGTTCCAGATAACGGTCGATAATTCCGTTGATCCGGATGTTTTCGCTTATTCCCGGGATTCCTGTGACGATAGAACAATTACCTCGTACCACCAGGTCGATCTTTACGCCTGCGGCCGAAGCTTCATAAAGCTTAGCGATCAATGTCCGGTCTGTAATATGGTTTACCTTTCCTAATATCCGGGCCGGTTTTTGTTTTCTGGCATTTTTGATTTCCTCTTCGATCAATTTCAATAGTTTGGAACGCATGTCGTTGGGAGATACCAGTAATTCTTTGAATTTTACGGGGAGATAAGGTTTTTCAATAAAGTCGAATACATGCCGGATTTCTTTTACCAGGGTTTTGCGTGCGGTAAAAAGGGTGACATCGGTATATCGGGTAGCATTCCCTTCATGAAAATTTCCGGTACTGACACAGGCGATATCTCCCTGTCTACCCGATATATATACTAGTTTTGCGTGTATTTTCAGGCCTTCGACTCCGAATACGACTTTGATTCCGGCATCTTGCATTTGTTTAGACCAGCTGATATTCGATGCTTCGTCGAAACGGGCGAGTAGTTCGATAACTACAGTTACTTTTTTTCCGTTTCTGGCTGCTGCGATTAAAGTTTGGATAACCTTGGAATTTTTCGCTACCCGGTAGAGGGTCATTTTTATGGCTTTGACGTTCGGGTCGATCGTGGCTTCCCGGAGTACACGCAAGAAAGAAGAAAAACTGTGATAAGGATAGTGCAGGAAGAGATCGCGGGTACAAATGGTATTCAAGATGCTGTCGTCCCCTGAAAAGTCCGTTTTGAACAATGGAGGCTGAGGGGGATATTTTAAATCGTCGCGTTTACAATCGGGAAATTTCATCAGATCTTTCAGATTTTGATATCTACCGGCTCCAACCTGAGTATCCCAGCGGTCCATACAAAGCATCCGGCTGAGGTGGCGCTGCATAACCGCAGGCATCCGGCTGTCGTATACCAACCGGATCGGTTCCCCGTTTTTTCTGCTTTTCACCCCCTTCGATATTTTTTGCATAATGCTGTTCCGAAGATCCGAATCGAGTTCCATTTCTGCGTCTTTAGTAAACTTGAACGTGTAAGCCTCGAAGTGGTCGTAAGGCCGACCGTTGAATATCAGGGGAAGGCAAAAACGGACGATGTCGTCCAAGAACATCAGGCATATGCGGTCGTCATCGCCGGGGATCCGGATAAAACGGCCGTATGATTGCACCGGCAAAGCGATAATAGCAAAATCTTTTTTAGTTTTTCCTGTGGTTTGCAGACAGACGCTCAGATAGATATGGTCGTCGGGTTGGTCACTGAAATGACGGAAAGAAGAAGTGAAAAGCGGGGTCGTAGAGCCGATCAGTTGTGTTTTGTAAAATTCACGGATATAGTTGGCTTGCTCCTCCTGTAATTCTTGTTCGTTCAGGAGGTAAATCCGGTTTTGCCGGAGTGCTGTATTTATTGCTGTAAATGTTTCCTCGAATTTTTGTGTATACAGGGCATTCAACCGGCTGATTTCCCTGAAGGTTTGAATGGCGGTTTCTCTCTCTGTCTTAATGGTTTTATCCTCATATTCGATGATTCGGTTGAGGGTGGCTACCCGTACCCTGTAAAATTCGTCCAGATTATTGGAGTAGATTCCCAGAAAGGATAACCGTTCGAGTAAAGGAACCGGGGCTTTTTCTGCTTCGGACAGGATTCTCCGGTTAAAATACATCCAACTGATATCCCTTTCCAGGTAGGGAATCTCACCTTTTTTCTTTGTTACTTTCATGGATAAAATACAATGTATTGATTTAATTACGAATGTATTTTATCCATGTTACTATTTAATGACAGAAATGCGACATTGTCGTTGAGGCTGGAATTGTCTTTATAAAATTTCTTTCAGGTGTTTATAATTGGAATTGATCGTATCGATAATCTCCTGTGTCCGGCCGGTCAATAACATTTTATACATGGCTTGTGCGAATCCGGTCATTTGATTCCATTCTATTTGCGGGGGCATAGCCAGTGCATTCGGATCGGTCATTACATTCAGTAGAGCAGCTTCCGGTGAGTTCAAGGCTTCGACCAATACCGGGAGTACATCGTCCGGACGGCTGACGGTATAGCTCTTTATCCCCATCGCTTGAGCCACCAGGGCAAAATCCGGATTTTGCATGTCGGTTTCGTTGTCCGGCAGGCCGGCGACTTCCATTTCGAGTTTTACCATACCCAAAGAACGGTTATTGAATACAATAATCTTGACCGGTAGCTTATATTGGGCGATGGTTGCCAGATCACCCAGTAACATAGAGATGCCTCCGTCGCCGCAGAGAGCGATCACCTGTCTGCCCGGATAGGCGAACGATGCTCCTATAGCCTGGGGCATAGCGTTGGCCATTGTGCCGTGATTGAAAGAGCCTAACATCTTTCGCTGGCCGGAAGCTTTCAGGTAACGGGCTCCCCAGACACAGGTCATACCCGTATCGACGGTAAAAATAGCATTTGCCTGAGCAGTTTCGTCGACCATCGCCATGACATATTCCGGGTGAATCTTATTATCACTGCCTTTGTTTTCGACGTAAGCATTCAGGTCTTTAATTACTTTGGAATAACCGAGCAACTGATCGTTCAGAAAGCTTTTGTCGCTTTTGGCTTGTAAAAGAGGTAATAAAGCTTCGAGTGTCGTCTTGATATCTCCGCATAGCCCCATTTGTACTTTGGCTCTTCGGCCCAGGTGACTGGGATCGATGTCGATCTGAACGATTTTATTGTGAGTCGGTAAAAACGGGCCGTACGGGAAATCGGTACCTAATAAAACCAGTACATCGGCCGCATGCATGCTGTTGTAACCCGATGCCATGCCTAATAAGCCGGTCATCCCTACTTCATTGGGATTATCATATTGGATTTCCATCTTACTTTTGAAAGAATAGGCTACCGGGGCTTTCAACCGATGGGACAATTCGACGATTTCTTCGTGTGCATCTTTGGCTCCGATGCCACAAAACAGGGTTATATTGCTATTGTTGTTCAACAGATCGGCCAGCGCCTGTAATTCGGTATCCGATGGACAGGTGCGGGGATGAGTCGGATAGTTGATCTCTGAAGAAGGAATATTGACCTGGCTTTCTCCGGTCAAATCTCCGGGGATACCGATGACACTGACTCCTCTGCGGGAGAGAGCGGTTTGTATAGCCCCCTGTAGCATGCGGGGGAGTTGACCCGGTGTAGTCGCTAATTGGTTGTAATAACTGCAGTCGTCGAACAGGCGGATGGTGTCGGTCTCCTGGAAGTAGGTCGTTCCGAATTCACCTGAAATAATGGTAGAAGCGATGGCTAAGACAGGAGCCCCTGAACGGTGGGCGTCATAGAGCCCGTTGATCAGGTGCACATGGCCGGGACCGCTGCTACCTGCACAACAGGCCAGGTCGCCGTGAAGCTGGGCTTCTGCTCCGGCAGCAAAAGCTCCGGTTTCTTCGTGACGTACGTGAATCCACTGAATCCGGCCGTCTTTGCGGACAGCATCGTTAATCTTATTTAAACTGTCACCTGTGACAGCATAAATTCTTTTTACACCGGCTTTTACCAGCATATCTACAATTTGCTCTGCTATGTTTGCCATAATTTAAACGTTTCAATTTTTATATCAAACGAGCTTTAGCCGGAAAGGTTTATTTTTAACTTTAGAATCTGAAGAAAGAAGGCGATAGTTTATAAAATTGAGAGTCCGTAAAGTTTATAAAGTATCCCCGAAGGCCATCGACTTTACAAACTTTACGGACTTTACAACCGATGCTGTTATTTTATGCTTTTGCCTGATCGAGGCGCTTGACAACTTGGCCGTAGATGATCAGGGCAATGGCGGAAGCCAGTGCGATTACAGCAAAATAATACCAGATGTAATGGGCATTACTGCTGGCAGCGAGCCATTCGCTACGAGTGGCGAACAGGCTTTCGTCAGGGCAATATTTACTTAATAAATAGCCGGAAAGTCCGAATCCTAAAATGGAAGACAAAAACGAATGCAGGTGGCTGAAACCCAGGTATAATCCTTCCTCGCCCTTGGGGGCTTGCAGGGAGAAATATTCCAGAAAACGCGGGGAAATAAAAGTTTCCGCCAGTCCCTGGAAGACGATACCTACAACCATCATAAAAGCTACCGGGTGCATGGTCAGAATGGTCGATTCCGGATTCAGCATATTTCCCGAAGCCATGCACAAAGCGGACAACGGCATGATAAACATTCCGACGGTCATCGAAGTAAGGGCTGTCCGGTGACGCATCAGCTGGGTGACCAGGTTGACACACAGCACTACGACCAAAGGGTTGACATTGGCATACCAGGAAGGGGATGCGCCTTCCCCGGCCAGACGGAGTACGTATTTGGGCATGGTTGCATACAATTGATGTTGTACCATCCAGAAACCCGTAATGATCAGGATCAGGATGATCAGCCGGCCGTTAGAACATACTTTTAATAGAGCATTCCAGATTTGCCGGAAAGTTTTTCCCTCTCCGCTGTGTTGAGCACTTTTATAGAAAAACCAGATCGCTATGAGAGCCAGAAAGGTCATACTGGCCGAAAAATAATTCAAGGTGATCAATCCTTCATTCCCTAAAGCCTCTCTAAGGGGTTTTACAATGGTTTTACCCGAGAATGCACCGATATTGACCATGCCGTAAAAGATGGCGAATCCTTTGGCCCGGGTAGCTTCTGTCGTTTCTTTGGCCACCGTTCCCGAGATTACACTTTTGATAAAAGCTCCTCCGATGACGATCAGAGCCATAATCGGGATAATGCCGTATTGCAGGCCACTCTCGGTGAGGCCTTTAAAGACGGTGGTATGCCCATATTCTACCAGTCCGGCACTTTCGAGCCAGGTAGGAAATAAAGCCAGACCACCGTAACCGATAGTCAATAAGGTGAAAGCCAGGAGCATAGAGTTCCGGAAGCCGATCTTGTCGGCCAAAGCTCCGGCAAAAGTTGGCAGCAGATAAAGGAAAGCGGAGAAAGTACCTGCGATGGTGGCAGCCTGAATGTCATTGAACCCCAATATACGGCTAAGGTAGAGGGTGATCACGATAAATACACCGTAGTAGGCAGCACGTTCGAACAATTCCACGGTGTTGGCCACCCAGAATGCTTTACTGAACCTGATTTTTTCTTTGTTTTTTGCTGTCGTTGTCATACTTTTTTTGTTTTAGATTTTTTAGCACGGGGCAAAACTAGTAAAATAAACCAAAGTATGTATGTTTTGATTAATTTTGTATGTATGAAAACAGATGAAATAAAAACTGAAATCCATCCCTTGGAGCCTTTCTTCCCGCAAGGGGCAAGGCTATTGATGATGGGAAGTTTCCCGCCGAAACGTGAACGTTGGAAAATGGATTTTTACTATCCTAATTTTCAGAATGACATGTGGCGTATCTTTGGATTGGTATTTTTCGACGACAAGGAACATTTTCTGACGGCAGATAAAAAATCATTTTGCGAACAACGGATCCGGGATTTTCTTATCCGGCAAGGAATTGCCTTGACCGATTCCGGCCGGGAAGTCGTTCGGCAGAAAGATAATGCCTCGGATAAATTTTTGGAAATCGTCCGCAAGATCGATTTGTCCGACGTACTGCGGCAATTACCGCACTGTGTAGCCATTGCGACAACAGGGCAGAAAGCGACGGACACTTTGCTTTCTCTGGTCGAAGCCTCTCAGCCACCGGTAGGAGGTTTTTCGACTTTTCATTTCGAGGGTAGAACGATCCGGTTATACCGCATGCCCTCTTCTTCCCGTGCCTATCCGAAACCCTTGCCTGAAAAGGCAGCGGTTTATAAGCGTATGTTCGGGGAGGTCGGTGGTTTCTTTTAGAGAAAGAGCATCAGATTTCTTTCTCTATCAGATAGACGTTACGGTCGGTAGCCGAACGGGATACCAGCTCGGCTACAAAGCCGGCTAAAAACAGTTGGGTCCCGAGGATCATACAAACCAAAGAAATATAAAAATAGGGATTATCGGTTACCAAACGGGCCCTGATCCCTTGTGAAAGACAGATCAGTTTATCTATACCGATCCAGCCGGCTGCACAAAACCCGATGATAAACAGCAAGGTTCCTATAGCCCCGAACAGATGCATCGGTTTTTTGGCAAAACGGGTAATAAAGGTGATAGACAACAAATCCAGCATTCCATTGATAAATCGGTTTAAACCGCCGAATTTGGTTACTCCGTATTTCCGTGCCCGGTGCTGTACGACCTTTTCTCCGATTTTAGTGAAGCCGGCCTGTTGGGCCAGGATAGGGATATAGCGGTGCATTTCTCCGTATACTTCGATGCTTTTCACAACTTTATTCTTGTAAGCTTTGAGCCCACAGTTGAAATCGTGCAGATGGATCCCTGAAAATTTCCGGGCTGTCGCATTGAATAATTTGGTGGGTATTGTCTTTGATTTCGGATCGAATCTTTTTTTCTTCCAGCCGGAAATCATGTCGTAATCTTCGGACATGATCATTTGATAAAGAGCCGGTATTTCGTCCGGGCTATCCTGCATATCGGCGTCCATCGTAATGACAACATCTCCTTGGGCATTCTGGAACCCGCAGTGTAAGGCTGCGGATTTACCGTAATTCCGCCGGAATTTTATGGCACGGATATGTTTGTTTTGGGTAGAAAGGGTTTCGATGAGTGCCCAGGAATTATCGCTACTGCCATCGTCTACCATGATGATTTCATACGTAAAATGATTCGCTGCCATGACCCGTTCGATCCAGGCTGTTAGTTCCGGCAGAGATTCGTCTTCATTATATAACGGTATAACGACTGATATGTCCATGATCTGAAAATTACGGTTAAATAAATTCATTTTTTCGGGTGCGCCTGAGTAATCCTGCCAGGAGCAAGGAGAAAATAAATCCGGTGAATATTTTATTGAATGTTTCTGCAAAGGCAATTGTAGCAGGCGTTGTAAACGCTTTTAACATCGAGATCATATTTTCGGTGAAAGCCGAATCCGAATACACCTCTTTGAACGTCGTTTCTATTGAAGTCAGATAATTCTCCAGTAATTCCGGATGGTGACGATAGAGATAGAATACAAAGCATCCGTAGATGACCGAGGCTACAGCGATCAGATAGGTACAAGCGCCCAGTGCTTTCCCGTAAGACAGACAATTATCCGGCAATTCGTCCCGGTATTTACGAACTCCGATAAATGCTCCGACGATGGAGAGCAGCAGGATCACATTGTTCAATTGCGGATTGAGACTGACTCCCCGTCCTGAACGGTAGTAGGCATAAGCTACAGCAATAAAACTCAGTCCGACGAATAAACCGAACAGGGTATTTTGTGAAAAAAAATTCTTTTTTTTCGAAGGTTCCATGTATTTTTCTTTATCCTTACAATAAATCGGCTTGTTTACGCAGATAGATCTTTTCTCCTTCTGTCAGCGGACTGTCGGCCGACAGGTAGTTGAACCTGCAAAGATTTTTGAGCCGTACTCCGTATTGCTGTGAGATACTGTACATGGTATCTCCGGCTTTTACACGGTGGAATTCGTATCCCCGTGCCGCTTTGCTCTTTTTCTTTTTCAGGAAGACCAATTGACCGGGGTCCAGGGTACTGCTGGATTTGTCGTTGTATTGTAATAATTTTTTAAGTTTGATTCCGTAATAACCGGCAATTTTTTCAAAAGAATCGCCCGGCATTGTTTCTATACAGATAATGCCATTGCGCATTTCTTCGCGGTTACGGTAGTTGGTAGTATTCGGGTGGTCCTGGGTTGCTACACTTTGGGCAAATTCTTCTGCAGTGATCGTCGGCGGTGTACCCGGTCTTTTGATCGAGCGGTCGAATTTGTACAATTCTTCTTCTTCGATAATTTTAATCAGCATATTGGCATATTGCGGGTTGGTCGCATATCCGGCGGCTTTCAACCCTTTCGCCCAGGCTTTATAATCTGTAGTAGGAATACTGAATAAACCGGCATAACGGGGACGGCTAGTCAGAAAATCACTGTGGTCGATCCACGATTGTTCGATATTTTTATATTTCCGGAAACATTCGTCCCGGGTATCGTCGTCCATGGTATATGTATCGCCGTTCCAGGTTTCGTGGCATTTGATCCCGAAATGGTTGTTGGCATTGACGGCCAGTTCCGATTCGCCGCAACCGGATTCGAGAATACCTTGTGCAAGCGTGATGCTGGCCGGAATTCCGGTCCGTTCCATCTCGCGGATAGCTATATGTTTGTATTTGCGGATAAACTCTTTACGTTTGTCTGCCATAACATTAAAGCTGATGAGCAACAGGCTAAGCAATACCAATATTTTCATACTCTTTTTCATAACACTCACTCGTTGGCTTCAGGCATTTACCTTGCAAAAGATAAATGCTGATTTTTCAATTTCCGGTTTATAATTATTCTGTATCTTAGGGGGGTAAAAATAGTAAAAAATAGTGATGGATAAAAGAGAACTGAAAATAGATTATTTTGTGTGCCGGAATTCAGTGCCCGCATGCTATGAGGAATTGTCTGAAAAAGCTCTGGCTGCTGCCGGCAAAGCTTATTGCATCTATTCCGATTTTGCTGTCGGAGCGGCTGTTTTGCTGGAAAATGGAACGATCGTTTTAGGCAATAATCAGGAAAATGTGGCTTATCCCAGTGGACTATGTGCAGAACGGACGGCTTTATTTTATGCTAGTGCTGCTTATCCGGATGTTCCGGTCAAGGCATTGGCTATTACAGCTTGTTTTAAAGGGCGTCCCAGAAAAGAGGTCGTTTCTCCTTGCGGGGCTTGCCGGCAGGTGATGGCGGAAGTAATCCGGCGTTACGGCCGGGATTTTGATGTACTGATGATAGGTGAAGAAGAAACGGTAGTGATAAAAGCCTCTTCCTTGTTGCCTTTTAGTTTTGAATATATAGGCTGATCCGGTAACCGGGGCCCGAAGTTTTTACACCGCCTCTACCTGAATTTTTCCTTTCGGGGTAGGAGTAAATACCAGGCGTTTGTGCAGAAGGGTTTGGGTGTTGAGATTGATCACCAAAGCCGGATCGATGGTTTTTCCATTTACCCGGATTTCAAAATGTACGTGGTCGGTGGTGGCCCGGCCTGTTTCGCCGGTAATAGAAACCGGTGTACCTGCTTTCACATGATCGCCCGAACGGACCAGGTGTTTGGAATTATGGGCGTATACCGTTTCCAGGCCGTTGTAATGACGCACGACGACTACGTTGCCATAACCCCGGCTCCAACCTGTCATTCTGACGATCCCGTCGAAAGCTGCCAGAACGGTGTCCCGACGATTGATTTTCAGGTCTATGCCGGTATGATTTCTTCCATTCCGTCGTCCATAAGGAGATAATACCCTTCCGCCGGGCAGGGGAAAAACAAAAGCACCCTCTTCCAGGTCGGCCAGGTCTAATACCAATTCGGGCTGGCGGACGAAAAATTGATCGTCTGCATAACCGACCATCGTTTTTTCGATCCGGTTAAAAGAATCCCGGACTTCTGGTTTCGGTTCGAAGAATTCGACGGGCTCCGCTTTATAAAAAGCATATTCGATCGGAGAAGTTGCTAAAAGACTGTCTGGGATAGTAAATACAGGAACAGGGGTATAAGTTAACTGAGTGGGAATTGTGGCTTGACGTGAACAAGAATAAAATCCTGCCAAACTCAAAATAACAGCAACCAGTGCTCTGTTGTGCAATCTCATACTGTATCTTTTTGGTGAATATTAAGTTAGAAATGACTGTTTTTACTATTAAAAAGACAAATTAGATCATTCCTGAAACGCAAAGATAATTGAAAAAGTTTCAAAACCTACTGATTGTCTATAGATTACAACTTTATTTAACATGTTAACGTTTTCTGTTAAAGCATTGTTTTCGTTGCTTTTACCTGTTTATTTTTAATGAATTGAAGTTATTTGTACTACCTTTGTGCCCACTTTTAAATTAGGAAAAACGGGTTCGGATTTTAATAAATCGACTATGGAATGGATAAATAGTATATTGATAGAACACAGTGTCATACAGGCTGTTGTTGTGATTGCTATGATCTCGGCTTTAGGATTGGCTTTGGGAAAGATCAGCGTCTACGGGGTTTCGCTGGGGGTTACTTTTGTTTTTTTTGCCGGAATTGCGGCCGGACATTTCGGCTTATCGATAGATCCCCAAATGTTGAATTATGCCGAGAGTTTCGGATTGATTATTTTTGTTTATGCCTTGGGATTGCAGGTCGGGCCTGGTTTTTTCGGTTCGTTCCGGAAGGGAGGTATGACATTGAATATGCTTGCATTTGCTGTGATCCTGGTGGGCACGGCAATGACTTTGGGCTTTCATGTGGTGACAGGCGTGTCATTGCCCGATATGGTAGGTATATTGAGTGGTGCTGTGACCAATACCCCTGCTTTGGGGGCTGCACAGCAAACTTTGAAGCAGATGCATATCGATGCGGCTGATCCTGCTTTAGGGTGTGCGGTGACCTATCCTTTAGGAGTGGTCGGTGTCATTCTGGCGGTTATCGTATTGCGTAAGATATTTCCTCGCCGGACGGCAGAAACCGTTGTGGCAGAAGATAAAAGCAAGCACACTTTTATTGCCGGTTTTGAAGTCCGCAATCCCGGAATTTTTGGGAAGAATGTAAAAGAAGTAGCTCATCTTGCGGCACATCGATTTGTTATTTCACGCTTATGGCGCGATGGGAAAGTGACGATCCCCACTTCCGATACGGTATTGCTCGAAGGAGACCGTTTGCTGGTGATTACCACCGAGGCTGAGGAAGAATCCTTGCGTATCCTTTTCGGTGAAGAGGAAAAGGTGGATTGGAATAAAAAGGATATCGACTGGAATGCCATCGATAGCCAGTTGGTTTCCCAGCGTATTGTCGTGAGCCGTTCGGAGATCAATGGAAAGAAATTGGGATCCTTACGTTTGCGTAATCATTATGGTATCAATATCACCCGTATATATCGGGCTGGGGTACAGTTGTTGGCAACTCCCGAGCTGGTACTGCAATTGGGAGATAAATTGACCGTTGTGGGGGAAGCTGCTGCTATCAGCAATGTGGAGAAAGTGTTGGGAAACCGTATTATTAGTCTTAAAGAACCGAATTTGATCGCCGTATTTGTGGGGATTGTGTTGGGTTTGGCTGTCGGGGCTATTCCCTTTTCTATCCCCGGAGTCAGTTTCCCTGTCCGTTTGGGAATAGCAGGCGGACCGATTATCGTCGGGATTCTGATGGGGGCGTTCGGACCGCGTTTACATATGATTACTTATACGACCCGGAGCGCCAATCTGATGCTCCGGGGATTGGGACTTTCCATTTATCTGGCTTGTCTGGGGTTAGATGCCGGGGTACATTTCTTTGAGACGGTGTTTCGTCCCGAAGGGCTGCTGTGGGTAGCTTTAGGATTTACGATCACTTTTGTACCTGTTGTCCTGGTGGCCGTTATCGCTTTGAAATTGATGAAAATAGATTTCGGTTCCCTGGCAGGGATGTTGTGTGGAAGTATGGCCAATCCGATGGCGTTGAATTATGTCAATGCGACCGTCGAGGGAGATAATCCGGCCGTATCTTATGCAACGGTATATCCGCTGTCCATGTTTATCCGTGTGATTTTTGCTCAATTGATCTTAATGTTGTTTTTGTAGGTTCTGGATGTTTTTCCTGTCAGGATTTTTAAGCCCTATTTTTTATGTTGACGGGAAATACTGACGCTGGATCCGTCTTTCATCCGGATATACCCGCCGTCACTTTTGATATAACTTTTCATTTCGTTCAGATTGATCAGATGGGATTGATGTACCCGTAAAAAGTGGTAGGGGACGAGCAGCTCATCGAACTCTTTCAGCGTTTTAGAAACGACTAATTGCTGTCCGTCTTTCAGATAAAAGGTAGTATAGTTATTTTCAGCTTTACAACGGACAATAGAACCGATTTCTATAAATTCGATTTTATCGGCTAGAGAGAGGGCCGGGGTTTTGTGTTTATCCGGCAGTTTATTGTTTTGGAGTAAATGGAGCATTTGCCGGTTTTCTGCTTGGGTACTGATTTTTTTCTTCGCTTTTGTAACTGCCTGGATCAGTTCATCGATATCTGTCGGTTTAAGAATATAATCTAAGGCACTGAATTTGATGGCCTGTATCCCATAGTGGTCATAGGCAGTGACAAAGATCACTTCAAAATGAATTTCCGGCAGGTTTTCCAGTAATGAAAATCCATTGCTTCCTGGCATTTCGATATCCAGAAAAACCAATTCGGGTTGAAGGGATACAATGATTTCATAAGCTTCGGCTGCTGAACTACAGCAGTCGATAATATCGATTCCCGGGCAATGTTTCAACAGAAGTTGCCGTAGGTTTTCGCGGTTCTTTTGTTCATCTTCGGCAATAATAGCTTTTATATTCATCAGGTGACAGATTTGGTTACAAAATTGCTTCTCCGTATTTGGAGAATAACTGTTCGTAGATGTTTTTACCCTGCTCTAGTGTTGCGGTAAATTCTTTGTAAGTCATTAAATGTCATATATTTGTGTAATTGAAAAAGAAATTGTGATGTTTGTAAAGTGCCTGATTGAAAAAGCAATCGGCAGCTCCCCGGCCTTGGTCGGTGAAGCAGGCTTCTCCGATTTCGGATGATCAGAGAATCTTCCGGCATCAGCTGAATAGGGCTTACTCCGATCCCTCCTCGTGCAGGTTGGGATAAATGAATGTCAACGGTATAACTGCTGTCTGCATGAAATTCCAAGGGGTAGGAGTGATTGCCCAGGGATAATTGGGCATCTTCTGCGGACAGGGGAAACAGGGGATATAAGTGAGATGTACATTAGGGTGTAACGGGAAAGAAACTTCGATCAGACGATAGTCGTATTCGGGTTTATCCGGGGTATCTCCGGATAAAAAGGGAAGAAGTATCCGATCGGCCAGGAGGGTA
>NZ_LARL01000146.1:0-1544 GCF_000980295.1 Odoribacter sp. N54.MGS-14
GGCCGGGAAAAAAGCGGCATTCAAGGTTGCGAAGCCAAGCAGCAGAACCAATCGCCATAAGAAGCGGTAGCCGAAGTCTTTTCCTTTCTTTTTCTGATTATGACATTGGATATAGAATGTAAACCCGAACAAAAGAGCGAAAATAGCATAAGCTTTTCCTGCAAACAGGGAAAAAATGACGTTAAACACTCCGTCGTTTAAGACGGCTAGCCATGCTGGTTGTTCTGTTGGATAGACTGGAAAGATAAAATGTTCCAGATTATGCACTAAAATAATTGCCATGACGGCAAATCCTCTTAGTGCATCGACTACTTCAATACGTGGGATTTTACTTGCTGATAGTTCCATATAAGTTGTTTATTAAGTTTCAATGTTCAAATATAGGTAATTTTGATTTCAAAGCATCCATGTTTTGAAATTGGAAAAGTTCACAAGCAGTATTCAAGCGATATTGGGTAACAAATTGTGAGAATGCATTCCTTTGCATCGCTTGGAAGTTGGACTTTTGGGTAATAAAAAAAGCCACAAATCATTTATTTGTAGCTTTTTGTCCGTTTACTGACCATTTCTGACCAGTAAATTCAGCGGAGAGAGAGGCTCTCGAACTTATACTTTCACAGAATATCATAAAACTGCAAACGACTGATAATCAAGTGTAAATTACAATATAGAGTAAAAGTAAATGTTTCTAAATGTCTTTTGCTATCTCAATAATTGGGTGTATATTTGGGTGTAGAATTTCAAACGCACCCAATTATGAATATCAAGCGCAACATCATTTTTGCATTGGAGAGCCGGAAAAAGAACGGTGTGCCAATCGTAGAGAACGTACCCATCCGTATGCGTGTCATCTTTGCCAGCCAACGCATCGAGTTTACAACGGGCTACCGGATTGACGTAGCCAAATGGGATGCAGATAAGCAGCGGGTAAAGAACGGATGTACCAACAAGCTAAAGCAAAGTGCAGCCGAAATCAATACGGACTTGCTGAAATACTATGCCGAAATCCAGAATATTTTCAAGGAATTTGAGGTGCAGGAGGTCATGCCAACGACCCAACAGTTGAAGGAAGCTTTCAACATGAGAATGAAAGACACCAGCGAAGAACAGCCGGAAGAAGCCCCTGTCAGCTTTTGGGAGGTGTTCGATGAGTTTGTAAAAGAGTGCGGTAACCAGAATAACTGGACGGCATCCACCTATGAAAAATTTGCAGCAGTGAGGAACCACCTCAAAGAGTTCAAGGAGGATGCAACGTTCAACTATTTCAACGAGTTTGGATTGAACGAATACGTCAACTTCCTGCGTGACACCAAGGATATGAGAAACAGCACCATCGGCAAGCAAATGGGATTCCTCAAATGGTTCCTGCGCTGGAGCTTCAAGAAAGGACATCATCAGAACATTGCATACGATACGTTCAAACCGAAACTGAAAACCACCTCGAAAAAAGTAATCTTCCTGACTTGGGATGAACTGAACAAGCTGAAAGACTACCAGATACCCAAGGATAAGCAATACCTGGAACGTGTGCGTGATGTTTTCCT
>NZ_LARL01000042.1:0-27908 GCF_000980295.1 Odoribacter sp. N54.MGS-14
TCTTATTTTCTGCAAATTTACGCTCTTGGAACCATATAAACAACTGTACTACAATATTTTAATTTATAGAACTCCTCATAAACAATAAAACGGCAAAAATGGAAATTGAAAAGTTTATAGAAAATTATCGGGAAGCTTTCGGCGAAGCGGCCGGACTGCCGGTTGTATTTTGGTATTCCGACGAAGAGACCGGGCATACCGAAAAGATCGGCGGGTGTTTTTTTAAAGGTATGCAAGAGGTTCGTGCCGGCAATACGATTAGTTTGAATGCGGAAGTCATCGGATGTGGGGGAGGAAAGTTTTATACCGGATTTGCTCCGATGCCCGAACATGTTCCGGGTTTTGTGTCGTTAAAGGAGAAATACAAGAAAACTCCCGGAATGGTAAAGGAATTTGTCGATGAGTTGGGGATTCCCCGCGCAGAGAAAAAATATTTGCATTTTGCCCGGATCGATCGGGTAGAGCATTTCGACGGCTTGGAAGGCATCTTGTTTTTAGCTACACCGGATATATTGTCGGGTTTGACTACCTGGGCTTATTTCGATAATAATAGTCCGGATACGGTAATGGCTATGTTCGGATCGGGTTGTTGTTCTGTCGTGACCCAGGCCGTTCTGGAAAACCGGATGGGAGGGAAACGAACTTTTCTGGGGTTCTTCGATCCTTCGGTACGGCCTTGGTTTGAAGCGGATATCCTGAGCTTTACCATTCCTATGTCACGGTTTAGGGTAATGTACGACACGATGCGTGAAAGCTGCCTCTTCGGTACACCGGCCTGGGCAAAAGTAAGGGAACGGATAAACCGGGTGAAGAATGCGGAATAAAGGATGAAAAAGACCGGACAGATTTTATATCTTTGGCGGAAATATCAAGCACATCATTATGGGAACATCGGATAACGGGCAGGAAGTACTCCGGCAAAACCTGGAGGAAAAAGGAACATTTCAGGCATTGTATCAAATGCATTTGTTATTTCGGGAAAAGGGGAAACGGCCGGAAGGGAAAAAAATCCTCGGTAGGTTGCAGAAAGAATTCGGGCAGGTCGATCTGGTAGCGGATGTCGATCATTCGTTGGCCACTTTTGCCATCGCTGATTTTCCGGTAGAATACAAAAAAGATAAAAAGGTTATTCCGGCTCAGGTATTGATGGCCGATTTCACACCTTTCGATCCGGCTTCTGTCGACCGGATGCAACGTTCCCAGTTGTGGGATTGTCCGGATGGGGAAAAATTGCTGGACAGTTGTAAGTATAAACTGATGCTTTCCGATTTCCTGGCTGCCGGATTGGAATACAAGCTTCGTTGCCGTATGCTCGCCCGCTGGCTGGAAATTGCTTTGGAGCTATTCGATGATTGTGTGGGAGTATGGATCCCGGCTAGCGGTAAACTGCTTACCCGGCAACAGTTGCTGAATAATCCGTACCGGGGAGATGACCGTTTTCTGTATTTTGGAGTGAATATCCGTTTTTTCAATATCCAGGGTACGGAGGATATGATGGTAGATTCCTTAGGGCTATATGCTGTCGGTTTACCCGATGTACAATATCATTTCCACGGCCTCGATCCCAACGATGTGGTAGATCATGCTTATCGTGCCGTCGGCTATCTCTTCGGGCACGATGCTCCCGTAAAACCGGGGGAGACCATCGGTGGACTCAAAGACGGGCAATTGAGTGCCGAAGTACACTGGCCTTGTCGCTATGAGAAGGCTTTGCTGCAACCCGAACGGGAAGTGATGGATATCTGCCCCGGAGAATATGCTTCCGGCAATCGTCCGGAGTAAACCGGGGATCGGTTTCATTATCCTAATCCGAACTCCATGATAGAAATACCCGAATCTACCATTATCGGCCGGCAGGCTACATGAGATTATCCGCGAAACATATCTCGGCGGTACGGTATACTATTGTCCCGTATGTCAAAAACTGTGATAGTTCGGCAGGGGGCTAAACTTTATAAATAACACGTGATGGAATTGACATTAAAAATCGATCAGGAAAAATGTATCCGTTGTGGCAAATGCGTCAGGGTTTGTCCTTCGATGATTCTGCAGCAAGCAAAGGCTGCCGGGGAAGTGGAAGTGAAAGAATGGCAAAATTGTATCGTATGCGGACACTGTGTGGCCGTTTGCCCTACCGGTGCAGTAGAACATTCCGGATTTCCTGCCGGGAAGGTACACGAATTCGATTACTCCGATTACCCGGTACCTGCTCAGATGATGCTGTTGTGTAAAGCCAGGCGCTCCAACCGGGCCTTCACCGCTCAGTCTGTCCCCGAAGAGTTGCTACAACAGATCCTGGAGGCTGCTCACCGTGCTCCTACCGCAAGCAATGCCCAGCAGATCGGTTTTACAGTAGTTACCGATCCGGTCCGGTTACGGGAAATCACCGGATTTACTTTAGGAGTATTCAAAAATGCACTCAAAAAGATGCAGAATCCTTTATTGACTCCTTTGGTAAAATGGCTTATGCCCGATGCTTTCCGGTATATCCCTGTATTCGAACGCTTGTTGCGGGAGGATACCAAAGGAAACGATCTCATCCTGCGAAAAGCCAAAGCGGTTGTGTTCATCCATGCTCCCCGGACCAGCCGTTTCGGTTATCAGGATGCCAATCTGGCTTATCAGAATGCCTCGCTGATGGCTGAGTGTCTGGGAGTAAGCCAGTTTTATACCGGATTTGTCTGCTCGGCCATAGAGCAGGATAAAAAAGGGACATTGGAAAAGAAATTGGGGATCGATGGAAAAATATATGCCGGAATGGCTTTGGGAATGCCCGCTTTCCGTTATAAAAATTATATAGACCGGAAGGATTTGAAAGTAAATAGATTATAGCTGCAACTTTTGTATCCTATCGAATAGTTTCAAATAAATTACTCCATATTTTATAAAATCACGGTGGTCCCGGGAGGTCGTGCAATAAATTGTAGTGAAGCCTGCGATTTTTCAGATTTGTTTTTTATATTTATCGACAAGTGTTTATCTGGGACGGCAGGATAGGTGCTGGTTATACAAAATATTAAAAACAAGCTGAAGAGTTGTGGCGGCCGAATTTCCTGTAAAACTTTTGCCGGGGTGATTCGATATTTCCGACTGTTTTGGCATGATACACGGAACGATATGGATAAAAAATTTTTGAAGCAATTGGCCCGGTGGCACGAAGACGATGAATTTCAGAAAATAGTAGATGCCATACTGGCTCTTCCTGAAGAAGAACGTGATTACGATTTGACCGGGCAATTGGCCAGGGCTTTGAACAACCTGGAAGATTACGAGACGGCTGCTGAAGTGTTATTGACCGTGGAAGCGGAAGGGCAGCACGATCCCTTGTGGCATTACCGTCTGGGGTATGCATATTACTATAGTGATCGGTTCGGGCAGGCTAAAGAAAGGTTCGAACAGGTATTGCGGCTCACCCCTGACGATCAGGATGCCCGTATGTTTTTGGGATGGTGTGACGAAGAGCTGACACCCGGGGGAAAAGTAAAGAAACTGAATGCCCGTCTGACGGCCCCTGAAGCGATGACCGGGGGCAAGACCTTCCGGCAGCGTACGGCTGAATTCTGGCAATGGTTTACGGACAATGAACCCCGGTTGGCTGCTATGATTGAAAAACGGGGAGAGGAGGACGTGGATAAAATGGTGGATTTTATTTCCGGAGGAGTACAGCTGATCTCCGGCGAGCTGAATTTTAATCTCGGTGGTGATTATGAATTTACCTTTACCATCGAAGGGAAGAACTATCTCTTTTATCTGTTGCCCTGGTTGGTGGAGCAGATGCCGGAGCAGTTCCGCGGAAAATGGCATTTCTTTCCTTGTATGCAGGGCACTCATGGGGAGAGTTTCGGATTTCAGATGTACGGTAAAGACGTGCAGTTGGATGAGGTGATGGTAGGATTGAAATATAAGGAAGACCAGAATTATTTCGATATCCGTTTTTATGATGAACAACTTTGTTCTCTCGACGATAATTCTTGTTACAATGCTTTTTATATCATGATGGAGCTGACGATCGGTGAGGCGCTGTCGCATATCTATATCGGTAATGTCGACAAGGCGGATGGGATGGAAGCAGGCATGTTTCCCCTTACCAGGCTGGAAGCTTGTATGACCGTAGCGCTCGAAGAAGCTAAAAAAGAGATTCTTACCCGTCCTGACGAGCGTTATAGTGTTTATAGAATGGAATTCGATACCGTTAAGGATTTACGTTATGATATGGTCATCGGGACCACCTGTTTTTCCGATCTTCTGCAGGATTATTTCAATGGGGAGACGGAGAATGCCGATAAGTTGGCTGCATGCGGGAGCAAGGCGGTATTTTTGGTGATGCCGGTGGGAGAAGCCGATCGTTCCGGGATGTTGAAACTCCGCTATGAGATCGAAGACCGGTTGACGGCAGAAGTACTCGGTAAAAAGGGATCCGGCCGTGAGATCGGAATCTTATTGGGAGGAACTATGGGGCGCGATAATTTATACATCGATTTGCTGCTTTACGATGCCCCTGCTTTTATGGAGCAGGCAAGCAGTCTGCTGGGGCAATATTCCTATCCTTTCTATTTGGCCGAATTTCGGCCGGAGAGTCGTTTGGTAGCCCTGGCAAATGTCGGTTGATCCTATGCCGGAGATCCCGTTGTCCCCGGCGAATCGGTCCGCCGTATCGTAGAATTTGCGGATTGTCGTGCCGATGGGGATTCCGGTATCCGGTGCAAACCTTTAGACAAGGCCTGTTTCGAAGTCCTGGGGAAAATAGAAGAAGGATTCGGAGGTAAAAGGAGGAGTTTTAATATGTTTTTGAAACTTTGTGGGGGGCGGTTACGATATATTATCGGTTATTAACCCTTGGGGAAAGGAAGATGATGAAGAATACGATGATGATTTGTCTAGCCTTATTTGCAGCTTTCGGATGTACAGGTCAGAGTAAGGCAGGTAAGGGTAAAACACAGGAATTGACGACTATGGAAAATCAGAAAGAAATTTATCTGGCAGGGGGATGCTTTTGGGGAACAGAGCATTTTATGAAACAGATCCGGGGAGTGGAAGCCACTCAGGTCGGTTATGCAAACAGTACCCTTGCCGATCCGGATTACCGGCAGGTATGTAGCGGACGGACCGGGGCTGCCGAGGCTGTGAAGGTGGTTTACGATCCGGCCGAAGTGGGATTACCTCTGTTGCTCGGCCTTTATTTTAAAACCATAGACCCCACTAGCCTGAATAAACAAGGCAACGATCGCGGAACCCAATACCGTACCGGGATTTATTATACGGACCCTGCTGACCGTGAGGTGATTGTCCGGGCCGTGGACGAACTGTCGAAACGATACGATCGTCCTTTGGCGATAGAAGTAAAACCTTTGGACAATTTTTATCCGGCCGAAGGTTATCACCAGGATTATCTGGACAAGAATCCCGGTGGATATTGTCATATCGATCCGGCTCTGTTCGGGCTTGCCCGTCAGGCTAATCTCCGGCCGGCCGGTGAAGGGATGAAACCCCCGCAGACGGTTTACCGCCGTCAGGACGATGCGACCCTGAAAAAAACATTATCCCCCGAACAATATGCCGTTACCCGGAAAAATGCCACGGAACCGCCCTTTCAAAATGCTTATTGGAACGAATACCGGGAAGGGATTTATGTAGATATCACAACGGGTGAACCGCTTTTTATATCGGCCGATAAGTTCGATTCGGGTTGCGGATGGCCGAGTTTTTCCAAACCTATCGACCAGGGGCTGATCGATGAAAAGACCGACACTTCCCATGGTATGCGCCGGACTGAAGTACGCAGCAAGACTGGTGATGCTCATCTCGGACATGTGTTTAACGACGGTCCGAAAGACCGGGGCGGATTACGCTATTGTATCAACAGCGCTTCTCTGCGTTTTATTCCCAAAGAGGACATGGAAGCCCAGGGGTATGGGGCATATTTACCCTTGTTGGACAAAAAATAAGATCGTATTTCCCTAAGTGTGTAAATTTACTTCTGTACAACAGGCGTTTACAAGCCATGATTGCTAAGGACTGAAAATCGGAGAGTTTCAACCGGAGAATTATTTCCGAGATTTGTTCCTGTGTAAATTCCATAATAATTCATTTTTGAAATTCGTCATTACAAAAATAAAAATTACTGGGATTTACACACTTTGGGGTACACTATCCGGGCGAGCCCAGATTTTACCTCAAAATACCTTTTCCCCTTCAATTTGCCACAAATAAAAAAGAGTCAGTTTTAGCTAACTCTTTGATTTTCAGCGGAGAGAGAGGGATTCGAACCCCCGGACCTGTGACAGTCAACGGTTTTCAAGACCGCCGCGATCGACCACTCTGCCACCTCTCCAATGCGGATGCGAAGATAGAATGAATTTTGAAAAAAAACAAAATAATAAGAGTTTTTTTGTAATTGGTCATTGGGTGATCGTTGTGATTTAGTTGTTTTGTTTTAATAGATTGATATACAAAATTTTATCGGAACCGATAGATTTATCGGTTCCGGGGATTTTTATAGAAATGTTTTAGCAACAGGTAACCGGCGAGACCGGCGAATACGGAACCGCTGATGATACCTAATTTGGCTTGGTTGAGCAGGGTAGGACCGATGTCGGGGAGCCCGGCATAGGAGAGGTTGGCGATAAACAGGGAGACGGTGAAGCCGATTCCGCCCAACATGGATACACCGAGAAGGCTACGGGCATCCATGTGTTCCGGCATGTTCAGTAATTTGCTTTTCACGGCCAGCCATGTAAATGAGAAGATGCCGAGCAGTTTGCCCAGGACGAGGGCGATGAATACGCTGAGTGTCACTCCTTCGATGTCGGCCAGGGTGAAATGTTCGAAAGAGATGCTGGCGTTGGCGAAGGCAAAGAGAGGCATCACCACGTAGTTGACCAGGGGATGCAGGTTATCGTCCATCGATTGCAAGGGACTGATCACTTTGTCGGAGACCGATTCGACATGACGGAGGATAGCGCGTTCCGAGTTGCTCAGCATGTATTTATTATTGGCCATGTCGGCGGTTTCGGGAAGCTTTTGCAAGCTGGCCCGGATTTCTCCGACATATTTGTAGATGTTCAGCTTGGGACGTGCCGGGACGGTGAAGGCTACGATGACACCGGCGATGGTCGGATGAATCCCCGAATTCAGGAATAAGTACCACACGACGATGCCGAAGAAGATATAAAACAGCTTGCTGTTGATTCCGGCTTTACCGCCTATCCACAGAATGAAAATAATCCCTAATGCCCAAAGCAAGTATTCCAGGATCAGATTACTGCTGTAAAAGGCTCCGATGACAATGATGCCACCGATATCGTCTACTACGGCGAAAGTGGTCAGGAAGATTTTCAGGCTCAGGGGGATGCGTTTCCCTAGTAAGGATAATACTCCCAATGAGAAAGCGATATCCGTGGCCATCGGGATGGCGGCTCCCCGGCTGGCAGGGCTTTCGGGGCAAATCAGGGAAAAGATGAGGATGGGGACGAGCATTCCTCCGCAAGCTGCGACAACCGGAAGTAAAGCTTTGCGGGGTGAAGAGAGTTCGCCGACCAGGATCTCCCGTTTGATTTCCAGACCGACGGAGAAGAAGAAGATTGCCATCAGCGCATCGTTGATCAGGGACATGAAGGTCATATTCCTTCCGTGGACGTGAAAGAGGTTGATGTCTCCGAATTGCAAAATGACCTCTTTGGCAAAAAAGGCATCGTAGGTTTCGCGTAAGGGTGTATTAGCTATGATCATTGCGGCTGCGGCAACGAAAAGCAAGACGGCCCCACCGTTTATCTTTGCTTTGATAAAGTGACGTAGGGGCGATTTGAATATATTATAATCCATAAGTTTTCATTTTTTTGAACCAGAGGGCAAACTGTTCGATTCCTTTCCCGAGTGAGGTGGTGGCCCTGTAATTATAATCGGTATGGAGTTTGGTGGTGTCTGCCCAGGTCTGATACACATCTCCGGGTTGCATGCCGACGAATTCTTTCCGGGCGGTTTTACCCAGATGTTGTTCCAGGAGTCCGATAAAATCCATGAGCTGAACCGGAGAACCGTGACCGATGTTATAGATGACGGCCGGTACTCCCGGGACATCTTCCCGCACTAAGCCCGGGTGGTCGAGTATTGTGACGATCCCGGCGATAATATCGTCGATATATGTGAAATCCCGGGATAAACGTCCCTCGTTGAATATCCGGATCGGTTTATCTTCCAGGATAGATCGGCCGAAAAGCATCGGTGCCATGTCCGGGCGTCCCCAGGGACCATAAACGGTGAAAAAGCGTAGTCCGACAGTCTGGAGGCCGTAGAGCCGGGAGTAGGTATAGGCCATCAGTTCGTTACTCTTTTTGGTGGCGGCGTAGATACTGACCGGATGATCGGCCCGCGCATCTTCGCGGAACGGTACTTCGGTCGAATTGCCATATACCGATGACGAAGAAGCGAAAATCAGACGGGGAATATGATGGTGGCGGCAGCCTTCCAATATATGCAGAAAACCCGACACATTGCTGTCGATGTAGGTCTCCGGATGTTCGAGGCTATAACGTACTCCGGCTTGTGCAGCCAGGTTGATTACCGTATCGAAGGCCCGGGAAGCGAAAAGTGCGTCGAGGGCAGGTTTGTCACAGAGGTCCATTTGCCTGAACGTATAATTGGGGTAAAGGGTAGAGCGGTATTCCTGTTCTTGACGGGAAAGATCGATTCCGCATGCTTTTAAACGGGCTTTTTTCAGGGATACGTCGTAATAACTGTTTATCGAGTCGATGCCATAAGTGGCTATGCCTTGCCGGGCAAGAGCTTTTGCGAGGTGGTAACCGATAAATCCGGCACTTCCGGTAATTAAAACTTGCATTAGGTTCGTTGCTTTAATTAAAAAGTAAATTGCTGATTACTTAACAATCGATGTTTATATTTTTGATACAAAGTTAAAAAGTATTTATAACAAAAATAGGTATATCGGATGAAATAAAAAAATTAAGTCGCCATGAATTGACGACTTAAATTACTAACCCTAAACAGAAACAAACTATGAAATTGATTCTTACACAAAGGTAATACTAATTGTGAACGCTTCAAATTAAATATTGTTAATTAGACACAATAAGTATGTGCCTTTTGTGTATGGGGTTAATCACTTTATTATGAGTTGTTTATTCGTCTTCACAAAAGAGCCCTTTTTCTAGCCGGATGGGAATAATCCGGTTGGCTAATCCGGCATCGTAGGGGAGTTTTACTTTGATATAATTGTCTGTGAATCCGCAGATATACTGTCCGATTTTGTTGTCTTCGAACAATACAGGACGGGTTTCCCCTTCGAACCGGTGATAGAAAGCGGTTAATTTTTTTTGTGATACGGAAATCAGCCGGTTTACCCGCCGGTGTTTTTCTTCCTGAGGAACGGTCAGGGGGATATCCAGCGCTTTGGTTCCCTGGCGTTCGGAATAAGGGAATACGTGAAGCCGTGAAATGTCGAGCGTCTCGATGAACCGGAGGGCGTCTTCGAAACAGGCTTCGGTTTCACCCCGCATGCCGGCTATGACATCGACGCCGATAAAAGCATCCGGTAGCAGGTGGCGGATGGTGCGGATCTTACCGGCGAATAATTCCCGGTCATAACGCCGGTGCATGAGCTTCAACACTTCGTCGCTACCCGATTGCAAGGGGATATGGAAATGGGGCATGAAGCGCTTGGAGGTTGCTACAAATTCAATGATTTCGTCGGTCAGCAGGTTGGGCTCGATAGAAGAAATCCTGAACCTGGCAATCTCTTCCTGGCGGTCGAGTTGTTGCAATAGTTGTAAGAAATTCATATCCGTGCCCCGGCCGAAATCGCCGGTATTGACACCGGTGAGTATCACTTCCTGGATCCCTTTGCCGGCCACCTCGCGGAGAGCGTCGAGGATCCGCGGCAGACTGGCACTCCGGCTTCTTCCGCGGGCAAAAGGAATGGTGCAATAAGTACAGAAATAGTCGCAACCGTCCTGGATTTTCAGGAAACAACGGGTACGGTCGCCGAAAGAGTAGGCCAGGTCGAAATTGCTGATTTTGAAAATATCACACGAGTGAGGTTCTTGCTTTTCCTGTTCTTCGAGGTGTTGCAGGTAGTGGGCGACATTGAATTTTTCTCCGGCCCCTAATACCAGGCTCACTCCGTCGATAGCCATGATTTCTTTCGCTCTGAGCTGGGCATAACATCCGACAACTACGATATAGGCGCCCGGGTTGTGGTGAATAATTTTACGGATCAACTGCCGGCCTTTTTTTTCGGCCATATCGGTCACGCTACAGGTATTGATCACAAAGATATCGGCGCCTTCTTTATCGGCTACGGTTTCAGTGCCTTCTTTTTCAAGGCTGTGCCTGATGGTAGACGTTTCTGAAAAGTTCAGTTTACAACCCAAGGTGATATAAGCGACTTTCTTCCCTGCAATATTCATATTTGTACCGACTGCTATTAAATTTCTATAATCGCTTGCAAAAGTAATGATTTGGCTTGTAATTTGCTATCTTTGTACAGTACTGTTGAGTTTTTATTTTTTACTTTTAACCTTTACCTTTTATGCGTTATTATATTATAGCAGGGGAAGCATCGGGCGATTTGCATGCGTCGAATTTAATCCGGGGGTTACGGGCTGAAGATCCGGAAGCCGACATCCGGGGTTGGGGCGGGGACCTGATGCGTGAGGCAGGAGCGGAGATCGTCCGGCATTACAAAGATACGGCTATCATGGGATTTCTGACCGTATTGAAGAATCTCGGTAAGATCAAGGCCAATATCCGCTTGTGTTGTGAGGATATCCGGAGTTGGAAGCCGGACGTGGTGATCCTGGTGGATTATGCCGGTTTCAACCTGCGTATTGCCCGGTTTGCCAAAGGGATCGGTTTGAAAGTATTTTATTACATTTCGCCGAAGTTGTGGGCCTGGAATACCGGGCGCGTGAAAAAGATCAAGCGGTATGTCGACCGGATGTATACGATTTTTCCTTTTGAAACGGATTTTTACGGGCGCTATCATTATACGGTGGAATACGGAGGTAATCCGCTGGTGGATGCGATCGATGCCCGGCCTTACCGGGAGGAGACTTTTGCCGGGTTTATAAAAGCGAACGATTTACCGGATAAACCGATCATCGCTTTACTGGCCGGCAGCCGGAGCCAGGAGCTGCGTTATGTGCTGCCGGCAATGCTTCGGATGGTGGATCATTTCCCCGATTATCAGTTTGTGATCGCCGGGGCTCCTTCGATGTCGGATGCCGATTATGCTCCTTACCTGAAGGGACGGGAGGTCCGTATTTTGTATGGGCAGACTTATCGTTTGTTGAGTCAGGCGAAAGCGGCTCTGGTTACCTCGGGTACGGCGACCCTGGAAACGGCTTTACTGCGTATTCCCCAAGTGGTTTGTTACAATGGCGAAGGAGGTAGGTTGAGTTATTATTTGTTCAAGACCTTCGTTAAAGTAGACTATATTTCGTTAGTCAACCTGATTTTCGGTGGGGAAGTCGTCAAAGAGCTGATGATGCACCGGCTGACCGAAAGAAATATCCTCAACGAGCTCTCCCGTATCCTGTACAGCGAACGTGACCGGGAGAAAATGCTCCGGAATTACGATGAGGTGATCCGCCGTTTAGGGCAACCCGGAGCTTCGGCCCGGTTTGCTAAAATGATGGTACGGGATGCTAAGAATTTAATCGGTTAAAGCCGGGTTTTAATATAACTTTGTAGTTATTATGTGCTTTTGATATTTTAGTAAACCAGTTTTACATTATCGATCCAGAATTTGGCGTCCGGGGCACCGATGTAGGCTCCGCCATGGCCGGAGGAGAAACGGAGGATAATGTGGGTGGGAGTAGTGTCGGGAGAGGCCCAGCCGATCTCCTGGATGGGGACGATCTTCCCCTGGCTATTGGCGGCATATTGTGTCGATTCACCTTTTACCAGGTCCATATAAGGCTGGTAAAAATCCTTTCCGGTAATATCTCCGTAATGGATTTCTATCCGATGGCCGTTTTGCCATTCTTTTACTTCCTGGTCATAACGTTCGTAGGCTGTGCCGACGCGTTTGGCAAACAGATTCCCTTTTTCGTCTTCCCAGCGGTATTGCAGCAATAGGCTGGCTTCGGCATTATTCTGTTCCGGGATATCGACGATACGGCTGAAACCTGTCGCTTTGATCTGTTTCCCGCCCGGCTCTACTTTATAATCGAATTCCAGGGCTTTCGGTCGTTTCGTGAAAGGAATATTGTTATTGAGTTTGCTTTGCGGATTTTTAGTGTCCCGCACGGGTTCCATCACTTCACCGACAAATATCGTTCCGGTGGCTAATACCGATATATTGATCAATCCAAGCACTTTGACGCGTTCCATACGGGTTTCGAGCCGGGCACAATAACCGGAATCCCTTTTCTCCGGGAATACGGTTACACTGGCTTTCACCACTCCGCTGACTTTAGCCATGACGGTCGACGTAGCCCACGGAGATATACTATTCTTATAAGGGGTGTTGTTTTTCAGCGTATCGCCCGGTGTGATCTCATACAGATATTTTGTATTTCCTCCGATAACAAGGGATTCGTCGACTACCCGTACCATCCACTGATTCATATCTCCGTAAGGAAATAATTCGGTGGTATCGTTTTGTGCACGCAACTGTCCGGCAAAGGATAGCATAATAAACAGGCTGTATATCGGTTTCATAGTAACAGATTTTAATTGAAATAGATGTATTGCCCCTTTGCTAACAAAAAAGATGCCAATATTAATGTGAAAATATGTAAATGCTAAAATAATTATCGGGTGAATCGGGGGATTCGTCGTGAAAAAGGGGGAATGTATATATTTAAATTGTAGGGGGGGAGAACAGAAAATACATTTGTAACGTGAAAATGAACTTAAAAGATACATTATGAATGCATATTGGAAAGGGATAGTCCTGGGACTGGTCGTGTTGTCCGCCCCGGTGATGGCTCAGGAAAAACCGGCTGTGTGGGATTTGAAATCCTGCATTAATTATGCCCGGGCACATAATATTCAGATTCGGCAAAGTCGGATCGCATGGGAAGAAAGTTTAGAAAATACGAAGCAGGCTAAAGCGGACCGGCTGCCTTCTCTTTCTTTTACAACGGCTCACAATTATGTGAACCGTCCCCGTCCCGAAGCCGGTGATAAAAATTCGTATTCCGGAAGTTATAACCTGAATTCTTCCGTATCTCTGTTCGAAGGAGGAAAAATCCGGAAGAACGTACAACAGATGGACCTGCAAAATGAGGTGCAGGGGTTGACGATCAAGGAATCTGAAAATAACATCGAACTGGCGATTACCCAAGCATTTGTCCAGGTATTGTATGCTGACGAAGCGGTGAAAATTAACGAAGGGACGGTAGAAGTTTCCAAAGCCCAGCGGGATCGTGGCAAAGCTTTATTGGAGGCAGGAGCATTATCGAAAGCCGATCTCGCTCAGCTGGAAGCTCAGTATGCCACCGATAAATATCAGTTGGTTGTAGCCCGGACAACGCTCGCAAACGCTCAGCTGGAATTGAAACAATTGCTCGAATTAGGGGTGAACGACCAGATGGAACTGGCTATTCCGCAATTGACAGATGAAAGCGTGTTGGTCGTTTTACCGTCTAAAGAGAGTGTTTACCTGACTTCGCTGGGAATCATGCCGGAAGTGAAATACAACCAATTGAATATCCGGGTAGCGAATCTGGAGAAGGAGAAAGCGTGGGCGGGATATTTACCTAATGTTACCTTGTCTGCCGGTTTAGGAACCAGTCATGCTTCGGGTATCGGCACGGGGTTCGGGACACAGACGAAACACAATTGGAGTGAAAATATCGGTTTGACGCTGAATATACCGATTTTTAATAAACGTTCGACCAAGACGGCGGTCAATCTGGCTAAACTGAATATCGAGAATGCCCAACTCAATTATGAGAACGTACAGAAAGAATTACTGAAATCGGTAGAGACGGTTTATCAGGATGCGGTATCGGCGCAGAACCGTTTCCGTTCGGCCCGGGAGAATCTGACCGCTACAGAATTGTCTTTCGAGCTTACTCAGGAACAGTTTTTCCTGAAAGCAAAAAATACGGTAGAATTGATGACGGAGAAAAACAACTTGCTGGCTGCCCAGCTCGAGTTGATACAAGCCAAATATATGGCGATCCTGAATCAGCAATTGTTGAATTTCTATCAGGGTATAGAGATCAGTATCCAATGATAGAGGTATGTGAGAACCAAGTGATTGTATGACAATATAAAAAAGAATATATGAAAAAAGGGAAATTAATAACGATCGGGGGAGCTATCGTAGTTCTGGCCTTGTGCGGATATTTCTTTATGGGTACTTCTTCAAAAGGGAAAATCAGTTTTCAGACTGAAAAAGTGACCCGTAATTCGATGACGGATGTCGTAGTGGCAACAGGGACGGTAGAGCCGGTGACCAAGGTGGATGTCGGTACGCAGGTTTCGGGTATCATCGACCGTATCTATGTCGACTACAATAGTGTTGTGAAAAAAGGGCAGCTGATTGCCGAGATGGATAAGGTGACCTTACAGGCAGAACTGGAATCGCAGGAGGCTCAGTTGGCGAATGCCAAAGCAGAATACGAGTATCAGCAAAAAAATTATGCCCGCAGTAAAGTGCTGTTCGAAAAGCAACTGATCAGCGACAGCGATTATGAAGAGGCGACGTATAATTATGAAAAGGCTAAAAGTACCTACGAAAAGTCGAAAGCCGATATTGTAAAGGTGAGAAGAAATTTGGGATATGCCGTGATTACCAGTCCGATAGATGGTGTCGTTATCAGTAGGGAAGTGGAAGAAGGACAGACGGTGGCTGCCGGATTCGAAACTCCGACTTTGTTTACCATTGCTAAAGATTTGACGGAGATGCAGGTGATTGCAGACGTGGATGAGGCTGATATCGGCGAAATACGCGAAGGACAGCGGGTTACCTTTACCGTAGATGCCTACCGGAACGATGCGTTCGAAGGGGTTGTGACTCAGGTACGGCTGGAGGCTACCGTGGAATCGAATGTGGTGACCTACGAAGTGGTGATCAGTGCACCTAATCCGGATCTGAAACTGAAACCGGGCTTGACGGCTACCGTGTCGATTTATACACTGGAGAAGAATAACGTATTGACTATTCCTCCCAAAGCATTGAAATTTATGCCCGATCAGGCTTTGGCCGAAGCTAATGGAATCGTACTGAAACCGATCCATGTGGATAATTCTGCCTTACAGAAAACAGTGTGGGTGAAGAATGGACAAACGTTGGAAGAAAAAGAAGTACAGACGGCTACTGCGACGACTTCACTCCTGGAGATCACCGGTGGTCTCGCTGAGGGAGACGAGATTGTCGTGGCGATGGAACAATCCGGTAAAAAAGCGATGGGAACTCCGCAACCCGGAGAAACAGAATCCAGTCCCTTTATGCCGAAACCACCGGGACAAGATAAGAAGAGTAAGAAGTAAAATGTAAAAGGCTATAGGCTGGAAGCTATAGGCTAAAAGATGGGGAGGAGGAGATAAGGGGGAGTTGCGGGAAATTGGTGGAGAAGGTAAATCGATGATTTAGAAAGTAGAGGAACTTAGTAACTCAGCAACTTAGTAACTTAGTAACTCAATAACTCAGCAACTCAGTAACTCAGTAACTCAATAACTCAGCAACTCAGTAACTCAATAACTCACACACAATGAATGCTATAATTGAATTAAAAGATATCAAGCGTGATTTTCTGGTAGGAAATGAGACGGTACATGCTTTGCGGGGGGTATCCTTTGCTATTCAGCCGGGAGAATTCGTGACGATCATGGGGACCAGCGGATCGGGGAAATCTACTTTACTGAATGTGCTGGGGTGTCTGGATACGCCGACAGCCGGGGAGTATTGGCTGGACGGGTATTCGGTCCGGCAGATGGGAAAGAATGAGCGGGCGGAGCTGAGGAATCATAAGATCGGTTTTGTATTCCAGTCTTATAACCTGCTTCCGAAGACTACTTCGATCGAGAATGTCGAGCTTCCGTTGATGTATAATCCGGCGGTTTCGGCTAAGGAACGGGAAAGACGGGCGATAGAAGCGCTCGATTCGGTAGGGTTACATGACCGGTTGTATCATAAGTCGAATCAGATGTCCGGAGGACAGCAGCAACGGGTGGCTATAGCCCGGGCGTTGGTGAACGATCCGGTATTGATTTTGGCCGATGAGGCTACGGGAAACCTGGATACCCGTACTTCTTTCGAGATTCTGACGTTGTTTCAGGAATTGTATGCCCGGGGAAGGACTATTGTTTTTGTCACCCATAATCCCGAATTATCGGCGTATAGCAGCCGGACTATCGTGTTGAAGGATGGGCGGGTGATTCAGGATACCCGGAATGAAAAGATTGCTTCGGCCAAAGAGACGCTGGCCGCTTTACCGAAGAATGAGGATTAATTAAATCGAAATACAATGAATTTTGCGAATTTATTCAGGATTGCTTTGCGGGCCCTGGGAAATAATAAGATGCGGGGATTTCTGACGATGTTGGGGATCATTATCGGTGTCGCTTCGGTGATTACCATGCTGGCTATCGGTCAGGGATCTAAGCGGAGTATCCGTGCTCAGATCGCGGAGATGGGTTCTAATATGATCATGATTCATCCGGGTGCGGATATGCGGGGAGGGGTACGGCAAGATCCGGCTGCCATGCAAAGTCTGAAACTGGACGATTATCAGGCGATTGTCGATGAAACCCGTTATGTTTCGGCTTGTTCGCCATCGGTGAGTAGCAGTGGACAAGCGATCTACGGATCCAATAATTATCCGACCAGTATCTATGGGATAAATCCGGATTATCTTGAAATTCGTAAATATACCCTGGTGGAAGGGGATATGTTTACGGAGGAGGATATTCTCGGATCGGCGAAAGTCTGTGTCGTCGGGAAAACGATCGTGGATAATCTGTTTACCAATGGGGAAAATCCGGTGGGGCAAATTATCCGCTTCGGAAAAATACCTTTCCGTATTATCGGAGTCCTGACATCGAAAGGTTATAATACAATGGGGATGGACCAGGATGATCTTATCTTAGCACCTTATACAACCGTCCAGAAACGTATCCTGGCCATCACCCATTTACAAAGTATATTCTGTTCGGCGCTTTCTGAAGATCAGACCGAACTGGCAGAAGAGGAGATTGCGAGTATCCTGCGCAGGAATCACAGGCTGAAAGAATCGGATGACGATGATTTTAACATCCGTTCCCAACAAGAACTGAGCTCGATGATGAATTCCACAACGGACATGATGACGATGTTGTTGGCGTGTATTGCGGGGATCTCTTTACTGGTCGGCGGTATCGGGATTATGAACATCATGTATGTGTCGGTAACCGAACGTACCCGGGAAATCGGACTGAGAATGTCTATCGGAGCGAAGGGGCGGGATATTCTGGCCCAGTTCCTGATCGAGGCGATTCTGATCAGTGTGACCGGTGGATTGATCGGTGTGGTGTTCGGTATCGGAGCCTCGTGGGTGGTCAAGTTGGTTGCGGGATGGCCGGTATATGTGCAGCTGTATTCTGTTGTACTGTCGTTTGTGGTCTGTACGGTGACGGGAATCTTCTTCGGTTGGTATCCGGCACAGAAAGCTTCTAATCTCGATCCGATCGAAGCGATCCGGTATGAGTAGTTTATTTACCGGTTGATCCGGTAAATAAACAAATAAATCTTTATCTTTGTAATATGAGTGACAAGAATAAAATTTTAAAGTTTCTGATCCAGGTGATCGGCTGGGGATTGGTATTCGGCTTCCCTCTTTTTTTCACCTGGAAAGAGGGAAATCCGATGACCTGGGTTAAATTTCTGGGGTATGTCGGTGTTCCCATCGCTTTTATTACTGTATTTTATGCCAATTATTTTATTTTTATCGATCGCTTGTTGTTCCGGAAAAGGTTATTGGTATTTATTATTGTCAATTTATTCCTTTTTGTGTTGCTGAGCTTATGTTTACATGGATGGCAGGAGTATTATTTTATTCATTTTGTCAATGAGGGACCGAGGCATTCGAGACCTTTTCCTCCACGGAGTGTTTTTATTATCCGGGATGGAGTGATGATGGCTTTGGTGTCGGCTCTGAGTGTCGCTATCCGGATGACCGAAAACTGGTATATCCTCGAGCAAGAAAAAAAAGAATTGGAAAATGCCCGTTCCGAAGCGGAATTGCAGAATCTGAAAAGCCAGCTGAACCCTCATTTCCTGTTCAATACCCTTAATAATATTTATTCCCTGATCGCTATCGATCCTGACCGGGCCCAGTTTGCCGTCCATGATCTGAGCCGGCTGTTGCGGCATGTGCTGTATGAAGACAATCAGAAATTCGTATCGCTCGATCATGAATTGAATTTCATGAAGAGTTATATCGAGTTGATGAGTCTGAGGTTGTCGGGAAATGTAGAGTTGAAGGTCGATTTGCCGGACGATGGGAAAGGTGTGCTGGTCGCTCCGTTGTTGTTTATCACTTTGATCGAAAACGCTTTTAAACACGGAGTGAGTCCCACGGAGCCTTCTTTTATTCATATCCGTTTCAATTGGTTGGAAAATTCAGGAATCTGCTGTTACATTGAAAACAGTTATTTTCCCAAGAAAGAAACCGACCGGAGCGGATCGGGGATCGGACTGGAAAATTTAAAAAAGCGACTGGATTTATTGTATCCCGGAAAATATGATTTGCGGACAGAACGGGAGGGAAACAAATTTGTCGCTCAATTAAAGATCGGAAGTTGAAACGGATGGAACTGAATTGTTTGATAGTCGATGATGAGCCTTTGGCTTTGGATTTGATGGAGAGTTACGTCAAGCGGACACCTTTTTTGAAATTGGTTGCCCGTTGCTCGAATGCTTTGGAGGTGTTGCAGGTGTTACGCGAAGAGGCGGTGGATCTGATCTTCCTCGATATCCAGATGCCTGAACTGAATGGGTTGGAATTGTCCCGGGTGTTGGATAAACAGATCAAAGTGATCTTTACAACCGCCTTCGAACAGTATGCTTTGGAAGGTTTCCGGGTGGATGCGCTGGACTATTTATTGAAGCCGGTCAGCTATCCTGAATTTTTAAAGGCCGCTAACAAGGCGTTGAATTGGTTTGAGAAAACCCGTGAAACGCAGGGGGACAGTCTGGAAGAGGATTGTATTTTTGTAAAATCGGATTATAAACTGGTCAAGGTCGAACTGGCTAAAATTTGTTATATCGAGGGTTTGAAGGATTATGTAAAAATATACCTCGAAGGGGTGACTTCGCCTATCGTTTCGCTTATCAGTATGAAATCGCTTGAAGAGATGTTGCCGGCTTCTTTTTGCCGGGTACACCGTTCTTTTATCGTCAATCTGAATCGGATCACTGTCATCGAGCGAAACCGGATCGTTTTCGGAAAGACTTATATTCCGATAGCAGATTCCTCGAAAGATAAATTTATGGAATTCCTCAATAAGCGGACGATCAAGTGAACGGAATTAGGGTTTAAATGCTAATTTTGTGGCCAAATTACGTGGTTTATGTCACACTTACCTACATTAATTACGGATCTGGCTCTTATACTGGCTTCAGCCGGATTGATGACCCTGATATTCAAGCGTCTGAAACAACCGTCGGTATTGGGGTATATCGTGGCCGGTATTCTTGCCGGACCGCATATCACGTTAACCCCGACGGTTATCGACAGCGGAAATATTCAGACCTGGGCAGATATCGGGGTGGTATTCCTGTTGTTTGCTTTGGGATTGGAATTCAGTTTTAAAAAGTTAATGAAGGTAGGAGGTCCTGCTATCATCGCTGCCCTGACTATCATTGTGGGTATGGTGGTTTTGGGTTTTATCGTCGGGGTAGCGATGGGGTGGAAACAGATGGACAGTATCTTTCTGGGAGGTATGCTGGCCATGTCGTCGACTTCGATTATCTATAAGGCTTTCGAGGATTTGGGATTACGGACACAACGTTTTACAGGGCTGGTGTTCGGAATTTTAGTCATCGAGGACCTGGTCGCTATCGTCTTGATGGTGATGCTTTCTACGATGGCTGTCAGTAAGAATTTCGAAGGGATGGAAATGGTGTATAGTATCGGGAAACTCTTGTTCTTTTTGCTGTTGTGGTTCCTGACCGGGATTTATATTATTCCTACTTTTTTCCGGCGTACCCGTTTGCTGATGGGTGACGAGACCTTGCTGATCGTCTCTCTCGGTTTGTGTTTCCTGATGGTAGTGTTCGCTACAGCCGTCGGTTTCTCTTCTGCTTTGGGGGCTTTCGTGATGGGGTCTATTCTGGCCGAGACGATCGAAGCGGAAAAAATAGAACGTCTGGTGAAACCGGTGAAAGATTTGTTTGCCGCGATATTTTTTGTTTCAGTGGGGATGATGGTCGATCCGGGGATGATCGCCCAATATATCTGGCCGATTGTGATTATTACGCTTACCGTTTTGATCGGACAGTCGGTATTCGGTACCCTGGGAGTGGTATTGGCCGGTCAACCGCTGAAGACGGCTTTGCAGTCGGGATTTTGTCTGACGCAGATCGGGGAGTTCGCTTTTATTATCGCCGGCTTGGGCATGACGATGCACGTGACCAGTAATTTTTTGTACCCGATCGTGATCGCTGTAGCCGTCATAACGACTTTTCTGACTCCTTATATGATCCGGGCTGCCGAGCCGGCTTATCCCTATGTCGAAAAGCATTTGCCACGGAAATGGAAGCGTTTTATCGAGCATTATACTTCCGGTACCCGGGTGGTCAATCATGAAAGTAACTGGAAGCGTTTACTGACCTCGCTGATCCGGATAATGGTAATTTATTCGGTGATCATCATCGCTATTCTGATTCTCTCGTTTCAATTTCTGGTGCCCTTGATCCGGGGATCGCTGCCCGGCTTTTGGGGAGGGTTGTTGTGTGCCGTTCTGATTTTGTTATTGATCGCACCTTTTTTGCGGGCTATCGTAGCCAAGAAAAACCATTCGGCCGAGTTTCAAACCCTGTGGAACGATGGATATTTTAGCCGGGCTTATTTGGTGTCGCTGGTCATATTCCGTTTCGTGATAGCGATATTGTATGTCATGGTGGTGATCGTGTCGCTTTTTAAAGCTTCTATCGCTTTGTTGCTGGGAGTGGCTTGCGTGTTGGTGGCCGGGATGTTTTATTCCCGTTACCTGAAAAAGCAGTCTATCCAGATCGAACGGCATTTTTTGCGGAATTTCCGGGTAAGAGAGGTGTATGCCCGGCATGCCGGAACACGGCTGCCTCCGAAATTTGCCGGACATCTGCTGTCACGGGATTTACATATGGCCGATTTTATAATTCCGTCCGAATCGTTGTGGGCCGGATATACGTTGGCCGATCTGGCTTTGGGAAGTCGTTTCGGGGTGATGGTCGTCGCTGTTTTCAGGGGACAGAGTTGTATCAATATTCCGGGTGGTAAAGAACGCTTGTTTCCACAAGACCGGGTACAGGTGATCGGTAGTGACGAGCAGCTGGAACGTTTTGGGAGTAAACTGCAGTCCATGACCTTGCCACCGATGGATTCAGACCTGACACAGAGCGAAGTATGCCTGAAACAGTTTGTGGTCACCGAAGATTCTCCTTTTAACGGAAAGAGTATCCGGGATTCCGGTATCCGGGACAAATACAAATGTGTTGTAGTCGGTGTGGAACGGGGAGCGGCCTCGTTAAGAAATCCGGATGCCGATACGGTGTTCGAAGCCGGCGATCTGGTTTGGGTAGTGGGGGAGGAAATGAATGTATACGAACTGATCCATTAATCCGCTTTCCGGTCGGTCCGCCATAAGAAAAAGAGGGCGATCAGTGTGGCCATCAGGTCGGCGAAGGGGATGGCCAGCCAGATGCCTGTCAGTCCCCACCAGTGTGAAAACAGTCCCAGGGCCGGGATCAGAAATAAGAATTGACGGGAAATATTCATGGTGATGGCTTTAGGTGCCTGCCGGATCGACTGGAAATAGCTGGTGACGATCAGTTGAAACCCTAACAGGGGCATGGCGAGAAAAGTATACCGCAGCCCCTCTTCGCTGAGTTGTAGCAGCGTCGGATCGGAAGTAAAGGCTTTGACCAACCAGGGAGCGAATGCTTCGCCGATTATAAAGCCGCAACAGGCGATCAGACTTCCCGTACGGATGGCTTTCCGCAGGATATGGAGCGTCATCTGCCGATGGCCCGCCGCATAAAAATAACCGATGACAGACTGCATGCCCTGGCATATTCCCATGAGCAACATAGAGACCTGGATGGAATAACTACTGATGATCCCATAGGCTCCGATAGCGTAATCTCCTCCGTTGTTTTCCAGATAGCGGTTCATAATAATATTCACCATACCTGTGGTGATGTTCATGATAAAAGCGGCCATACCGATTCCGACGATGGAAACTAAGATCGGAAACCGGGGAGAGAAACATTTACTTTGGAGTTTCAGGATATTGGACGGACTTCTGAAATGACGGATCACCAATACTGAGCTGATACACATAGATAGGGCTGTTGCAATGGCTGCTCCTTCAATGCCCAGGCCGAAACCGAAAATGAAGATCGGGTCCAGGATAATATTGGCAATCACTCCCGCGAAGACGATGGTCATCGATTTGCGGGAAAAACCGGAGGCACGGATGGCATGGCAATAGGTGAAATTCAGATTCGTCAGCAAGCTGGCCGGGATCAGAATGGACATGTATTTACGGGCATAGGGGATAGTTTGCCCGCTTCCTCCGAAGATATCCAGGATAAAGTCCAGATGATACAGGGAGTAAACGATCAGAATCGTAGATAACAGGATATTCAATACAGTGGCATTTCCCAGGATACAGCAGGCCAGGGAACGGTTGCCTAAAGAAATCGAAGTGGAAATGCGGGCAGCAGCTCCGACTCCGGTCAGGGTGCCGACGGTACTCAACAAAGAAACGCAGGGAAGCGTCAGGGCCAGTCCGCAGATAGCCAAAGCGCCGGCTCCCTGCCCGATGAATATCCGGTCGACTATGTTGTACAAAGCCATGACCACCATGTTGAACATGGCCGGGTAAACATAGCTCCTGAAGAACTTGCGGATGCTTTGTTTTTCTTCGGTATAATTGGGAAACAGATCTGTCAAGATAGATTTCGTATGATTAGTTTCACAAAAGTAGTGTAAATTCCATAAAATGTCATACATTTATCTACAAACTGATTATTCTCTCTGCAAGTCCTTGAGCCTTTGGAAAAAATGTCAGGTTTTTATCGACTCCGTTTGGAAAAATGGTAACTAATGTTATTTTTGCCCCCGAAAAATCAACACTTTATTCTATGACTTACGATTACGCACATCTCATTTGTTTTTCTCCGACTCATTCTTCTCATATGATTGGTGAGACCGTTTTGCAAGGTCTGGGAACCGGGCACGTTTCGGAAACCGATCTGACTTATGAAAAACCGGAGGAAAACCTCACGATTCATTCCGGAATCACGGTAATTGTCGTTCCGGTATATGGGGGACGTATCGCAGAAACAGCTTTGGAGCGGATGGAAGGCATTTACGGACAGGATTCACCTGCCGTTGCGGTGGTCGTTTATGGTAACCGGGATTACGACGATGCTTTGCTGGAATTGAGGGATTGGTGTGTGGCTCATGGGTTTGTGCCTGTTGCCGGCGCTGCTTTTATCGGTGAACATTCTTATAGCAGACCCGACCGGCCGATAGCCGGAGGAAGGCCGGATAATCCGGATTTACAGAAAGCGCGGGCTTTCGGTGAGCAAGTAGGGCGGTTATTGAACCGTTTTCAGACTTTGGATGAGGTGGCCCCTATCGTGGTAAAAGGAAATTTCCCCTATAAAGTAAAAGGTCCCAAAACCCCTCAGACTCCTGAGACGGTAGCTGAATTATGCACACAATGCGGATTTTGTATCGGGATTTGTCCGGTGCAGGCTATTCGTTTGGAAGAAGAGATCGTCAGCGATGCCGGGCGTTGTATAAAGTGTTGTGCGTGTGTAAAGCAATGTCCTAATGAGGCGCGTTTGTTCGAGACTCCTTATACCGATCTGTTGTTTAAGAATTTCAGTACCCGACGGGAACCGGAAATATTTCTATGACATGAAACGTTTTTTATTCTGGCTGGTGGTAAGTTGTTGTATCGTCGGATTCACAGCTTCGGACAATCCGGATTTTTTTACCCGGGTCGTTCACAACTTTATGGTTTTACGACAGGCCAGAATGCAGGAAAAGGTTTGGTTGCATACCGACCGCCCATCTTATCATGCCGGAGATACGATCCGGTTCCGGGCTTTTCTGGTCGATGCGGCTACCCACCGGCCTTCTCCTTATAGCCGTTTCGTGTATGTCGATCTGGTCAACCGCCGGGATTCGGTGCTTAAAAAGGTGAAGCTGGCCTTGATCGATTCTGTTTTTGCCGGCTATTTAAAGGTACCGGAGGATATTCGTCAGGGGGAATATTTTTTGCGGAGTTATTCTTACTGGATGCAGAATCTGGGGGAAGACTATATTTATAAAAAGAGAATCCATTTAATCAATCCGTCGGATTCGAAGGTGTTGACCGGAGTCACTTACCAGGAAGAACAAGGAGAAAAATATGCGGTTGTCCGGTTGTCGAATTCCCGGAAGGAACCTTACCGGAAGCTGGCTGTCGATTATCAGTTGATCGGTAAGGACAAAGAGGGCAAAGTACACCGCCGGCGAACGGATGAATCCGGAAAGGTCAGGATTAATATAGGGGAGTTGGCAGATCCTTCGGATGTCCGGATTCGTTTTTCGAACGATATCCCTTATGAATTCAGCCGGACTATTCATTTGCCTGCCGATACGCTCGATTATGCTGTGTCGTTTTTTCCTGAAGGCGGGGAGTTTATTCCGGGGACAAGGCAAACCGTCGCTTTTAAAGCGATCGGTAAAGATGGGTTATCTGTCGATGTGGAAGGCTATCTGTATGACGAACGGGATAGTATCGTGGATATTGTCCGGAGTATTCATCATGGTATGGGATGGTTGAACAGTCCGTTGGAAAGTGGGAAAACGTATTACGTGAAGGTGAAGTCTGCTCAGGGACTGGAAAAAAAATTTTTTCTGCCCGAAGAGAACCTGTCCGGTATAGCTTTGAGTATCCGGCAAAATGGCCGTGAACTGTCTTATCGGGTGATCGGAGGAGAACAGGCGGTATTGCCGGATAGTCTGTATCTGATAGCCCATACCCGGGGGCAATTACTAGTGTGTACTCCCCTGGAGGGAAAGTTGCATGGAAAACTGTCGGCCGTTAATTTCCCGGAGGGAATATTGCATTTGTGTCTTATGGATTATCGTTGCCGGATCTATAGCCAAAGGTTATGTTTTATCCGTCATCCGGAAAAAACGGATCTTCGTATCGGAACGGATCGGGACGGATATATGAGCCGGGAAGCGGTCGATGTTGAACTTATTTTAAGCAGTGATTCGCTGAGGGAGGGGCGTTTTTCGCTGTCTGTGACGGACGATGCTGCCGTGTTGCGCGATTCCCTGCAGGACAATATTGTTTCTGAACTGCTGCTGAATTCCGATCTGAAAGGGTATATCGAAGATCCGGGCTTTTATTTCCGGGAGGTAAACCGGGCTACGGACCGTTGTCTGGATCTTCTGCTGCTGACACAAGGATGGACTCGTTTCGATGTCGGTGCTGTCGCTGCCGGAGAGTTTGAACAACTCGATTATTATATGGAACGCGGACAGACTATTTCGGGGAGAGTAAAAAACTTCTGGGGAAAAGAGGCAAAAGATGCACAATTGACTTTGCTGTCGACAAATATGCAGTTCGATGTATTGCAGGCGGATAGCACAGGGCATTTTTTGGTGGAAAGAATTTCTTTCCCTGAGAATACCGGTTTCATTGTACAGGCCAGAAATAGTAAAGGGAGAAAAGGGGTAGAAGTGATTATCGATTCGGAAGTATATCTGGCGCCTGAGATTCAAATTCCGTATGAACGTCGGCAAGCGAACGGAGAAGATGAGTTTTATAAGCAATTCGGCCGTGATTTTTATTACGACCATGGCGTGAAAGTATATGTGCTCGACGAAGCTTTGGTCAGGAGGACTCCTCCGAAAAAAAATTATTCTTTCTATGATGCTTCGGCCCGGTATATGCTGGATTCTGCCCGGTTGGCTGCTATGAAACAGAAAGATATGCGTACGGCCCTTATGGAAATTCCCGGTGTTATGGTGATCGGGGAAGAAATCACTTACCGGGGCAAAAAACTACATTTGGTATTGAATGATTTTCCGGAAGAATTCGACCGGATTATGATGATGAATCCGGAACAGTTTTTAAGTATCAGCCTGTTGGATGAAAGAATGTCTTATTTTTATTTTGGGCAGGAAGCCCCGGATGGAGCGTTGATATTTACAGAAAATTTCGATTACCGGCCGGAACGGCTAAAACAGAGAGGCTTATCTGTATTCAGACCGCTAGGGTATCAGAAACCGGTAGATTTTTATATTCCCCGTTACGATGTCGACTCGGTCCGTCTGGCCATGGCCGATTCGACGGATATACGTCCCACCGTTTACTGGAATCCTAATATTAAGCTGAAAACTTCCGAACCTACTCATGTCCGCTTTTTTATGGATGATGCCTGTGACCACTGTACTTTTATCCTGGAAGGAGTATTGAATGATGGTACGGTGTGCAGAAAGGAGAAAAAGATCAGTTTGCGGCGTTAATTCAATTATTCTTAAAAAAAAGAAAAAAAGTTCTGCTTTCTTTCACCCTTTTTTTCTTAAAATCTGTTTCTCTTTACGAAAACAAAAACGTTCGATTAAATTAGTTGAAAGTTTGTAAAGTTCATAAAGTTTATAAAGTCGTTAGCCCTTGCGGAACGCTTGGTTAAGTGGCAAGGTAATACAGTACTTGGAATATTTATTATATTCTTCTGATAATCAGTGAGTATGTTCTTGTTTTTATTTTTCATTCCACTTTCCTTATTCGTTTTTTAATGGAAACAGGGGCTTCCAATCATTGTCCGTTTTCAATTTTCATTTGTCCATTTTCTTGTAGCGGATTCCAGCCAAAAGAAACGAACGTTTTTAATGGAGATAGAAGAGATCATACGACTTCTTCCTTTGTTATTAGGGGGGAAAGCGAGTAAAGAGCAGGAAAAAGAAGTTTCCCGTTGGTTGGAGGAGGACGAGGGGAATCCGGTCTTATACAAAGAGCTCTGCGCTACATATTACAAACTGCATTATGCGTGCCGGTGGACGGATATCGATCCTGTTGCGGCTAGTTCTAAAATCAGGTCGGGTTTGGAAAAGAAATCCGTCCGATTACGGCTTACAGCTTGGGTTTCGGGAGTGGCGGCGATACTGGTGGTCGGTTTGTGTATTTCTTATTTTATACACCGGGAGGATTCGGTTATACCCGAAAGAATAATCGTAAAAGATGTAAAATCGGGAGAGAAAAAAGCTTTACTGACTTTGGCGGATGGGCGTCAGGTGGAATTGAAAGCGGACCATCAGGTAAATATGGACCTGGGGACTGTCACAGCCATAGAAGATTCGCTGGTCGGGTTGGTATATCAGGTGAAAGATTCTTCGAAAACGCCTTTGGAATACCATCAACTGAGTGTACCACGTGCCGGAGAATACATTATGACGCTATCGGACGGTACGAAAGTATGGCTGAATTCAGAAACCGAGATGAAATATCCGGTGGTTTTCGATAGAGGCAAAAGAGAAGTATTTATTACCGGGGAAGCTTTTTTCGAAGTTGTGAAGGATTCTGCCCGTCCTTTTATTGTGCATACCCCTCATACACATACCACTGTATTGGGTACTTCTTTTAACGTGATGGCCTATGCCGGAGAAGAACGGACAGAGATTACGCTGGTTACCGGTTGCGTGAATGTCGAAACCGGTAAATCGGCTTGCCGGATTACTCCG
>NZ_LARL01000044.1:0-27858 GCF_000980295.1 Odoribacter sp. N54.MGS-14
CAAAAATTCCCCTCCATGCGGAACTTCCAATACATGCAATTCGGACTTTTGGGTCAAGCTATCCTGTAAAACATTGTAATTCAAAGTTTTATTCCGTCGTTCTATAATCATTCCCTCATGTCGGATTAATTGTCTCTCCTCCTTTTTACAAATCACAAAAGTTTCTTTGTCACCTGTATGCAATACAGCTTCTGTCTCCAAACCGGCAACGGGCCTCTCCTGTTCAGCCTGGCGATTTATATAATACTTACTTATATACAGAGAAGTCCCTAATAACAAAACAATTACAGCGGCTCTCCAATGCCATGCATATATATTCCTTTTTACATTCTTCCGCTTATGAAACAGTTCCGTATAATTCCGTTCCACATCAACAGGCAATTTCTTTTTCTTTTCCCACATTAACTGAAAAGCAGCATAGTATTGTCGGTTTTGCTCCGACAAATCAAGCCACTCTTTCACTAGACGAGCCTCCTCTTCGGTCAGATCATTCCTTAGTAATTTGACCAATAATTCTCTATCCATAGTGTTACATTATCCGTTCATCAATGAGAGGACAACCGTACACCTAAACACAGTGACAAAAATTATTTATTTTTGAAAAATTTCTTAGATCGATTTTCACTTATGAAATACAAGAAAAGTATAACAGAGAGCCCCATACGTCTCCGTAAATATTTATAAGCTCTTTTCACGTAAGTATTTACCGTATTGACAGAGATTCCACACTCATCCGCAACCTCTCTATATTTTTTCCCTTCAACGACACAAGCAATAAAAATCAAACGGGTTTGCTCAGGTAATTCATTTACAACTCTCCATACCTTATCTATCAACCTCTCGTCATATTCAACTTCCGGTAATTCTGCATACAAATAAGCTTCCATCAGCCAGGACTTATGTTTATCTTCTATCTGAAGATGTTTGATCTTATTCAAACAAATATTCTTAACTTGTACAAAAAGATAAGAATTAAAATTACGAATATTGGAAAAATCAGTTTTCTCCCAAAGTTTTAAAAAGCAATCCTGTACAACATTCTCTGCCGCCTCTCTTTCAAGCAAAAAATATTCGGCAAAATGCACCAATTGCCCAAAATATTTTTCAAAAAGGAAACGGAAAACCTCTTTATCTTTTTTTTGCAGACCTTCAATTACTTCCTCCGAGGAATATTCTTTTATAACTTTCACAACCTATCAATTTAAACAGCAAAACAACTTTAATCGTTCGTTTCTTTTGGCGGATTTCTGTCAAAAGAAAAATGGACAAACGATAATTGACAATTGACAATTTTCTGGAAGCTTCTCTTCCATTAGGAAATAAAAAAGGAAAGAAAAATGAGAAATAGAACAAAGAAGATTATCATTGATTATCAGACAAATAAAGAAGAGACCATAGGTCCGAAAATATTTTGACAACTGTCATTTGACAATTGTCAATTAACAAAATACCCGCAGGGTCCATTGACTTTATAAACTTTATGGACTTTATAAACTTTCGACTGATTTAATCGAACATTTTTTCTATCCTTTTCCTTCTTTTAATATCGTGCGCATTCGTTGCCGGAGGTTCAATTGTGTACTATCGACTTTAGCTTTTCGCGAAGGGATAAAAAGATCCTTGTATTTCGCTTTCGTAATACGGAACTTCATCTTATCGAGATTCCCTGAAATATCCACACCGGCCCGGAAAGGCAAAGGTGATTTCAGGATAGAGATATGATATTTAAAAGTCATATCGATATTGTGTTGTCCGCCGACAGCAGCCTTATAACGGTCGATTTCTACCAGAAAAGGGAATATCTCGATCGTCCCATCCTTCACCATTAAATCTACTGAAATACTATCGATCATATTCCGCTTTTTATTCTTAAACATCAGCATTTTCGAAATTTCAGCAAAAGTCTCCCCATCCATCAGCACCAGATCGCGGCCGTCCAGATAAGCCGCAGCCCTTAGAGTCGGCAAATCGATGTTCATGGCAGAATCCAGCCACGAATCTGCAGCAATGTGAAAATCCACCAGTCCCTCGAACGACCTCAGCATAGGGAAAAGCGTATCTAAAGAAGGGATCAGTCCAACCAGACTATCGATCCGAATGTCGTGCATCTGCAAAGCAAAACCGGCATAAGCCTTGGTGGTATCTGTCGCCCGATACAGAGCCGTGGTACTCATATTGGCAGCCGAAGAACGTAATTCCAGATCCGATAGCTGGATGCATTGATTGCGCATAACTACTTCTCCATGAATACTATCCATTTGCAATTTTCCAAACAATACTTTCTTTATATCGGTCTGGAAAGTAAAGTCGATACCAGGAGGAACCACAAACAAGCAATTACTTCCTTCCAAAGCAGTAGTATCACTGACAACAGGAACTTCATCCATATCGTCCAATTCTGTAGAAATCGTATCCCGGAAACCGGCTTTCACCTTCTCCATATAGGCCGTTCCTCTTTCCATCGCCCGCATCAGCTGATTGCAATCTATTCTATCGGAAGTAACCAGCAACTGAGCTTTCAGTTCTTCTTTCTTAAAGAACGACTTAGCCAGATTAGTCACATTTCCGGTAAGCCGCAAATCCGAACGCCCCAGATGCAGCACGGCCGAATCCAGCTGAATTTCATTCCGGTCGAATCTCAATCGGGTACCCGGCATCCGCATACGCACCGGAAAATAAGGCGTATAAGCCCTTAGACCGGTAAAATCGACGTATCCTGTCGGAAGCCAGATCTTCGTATTACGTTTACTCCGGACAGCCTCGACTTGTACCTCTGCCTTGGCAAAATTCAAACGGTTGCCCATAGCTCGCAAGCGCAAACTATCCACCTGCAGTTCTGCATTGATCTGAGGAACTTTTTTATTACGCTTCGAGGGCAACAGCGAAGCTTTAGCATTCGCCTGTTTCAACCCCACCAGCAAAGTATCACGGACGATAAACACCATCCGTCCCAAATGTAGGTTAGCCCCCATGGAAGCCACTACAGAAGTATCTTTCAATGGCGAAGTTCTCAGCGCCAGATAAGTCGTATCCATCAACAAACGTACCTTATTGCGGACATGGATATCCAATCCGGAATAACCGACCACACCGTTCAATAAATCCGTTCCCTGGACAGACTTCGTATTCTTGCGGTTAGCGGCAAAAACCAGTCCTGCCGACTTAACATTCATAACGATACTATCCTTGGGGATAAAAATATTCACATCCTTCATTTGACACCACCCGCCGATTCTCAATTTCCCATAATCAGCATTCCGGACATCTTCGACCAGGACATCCGTTTTTAAAGAAGTATTCAGCGTACCCCGGCAAGTAATTCCATCCGCCAAGGGAAAGATTTTTGTCAATTCTTCAAAATTCACCAAAGCCTTTACTTCAGCTTTCAGGGTAGGTGCTGTCAACAAGCGTTCGGCATCGCCTGCCATATCGATATCGATACCTCCACCTTTCATACAGAAATTCCGCAAATTCACATAAGACTCCTGTTCTTTCTGCAAATCGATCAAAGCAAAAAGATCTACGTTCAGGGTATCGATTTTCGAAGGCATACCGGGATAAGCGATAAAGCCATCTTTGATCCGAAATTCAGAAGTCAGCAAGGGAATATTCTGTTGACCGTAAATACCTTTAATCTCTCCCTGGCACAATACATCTCCCCGCACCTCCACATTTTCAGTCTTATGCAGAATAGTATCGGGCACCAAGTCCAATAGTGTCTTTAATGTCGGAATATGTATTCCATACTTTAAATTCACCAGTAAAGTATGATTTACGGTATCTCCTCTTAAAGTTCCTCCGGCTCCGAAACGGATACCGTTTACATCGACTACGGCTTTCTCCAAAGTGTATAATAAGGAATCCCGGTTGATTTTCATACCGGTTTCTATTCCGAAAGCCAAACGGTTGACCAGCAACTGTCCTTCTTGCCAAAACAATACGTTTTCAGTTGAAAAATCCAGTTTCAGCCGAGAACGGCGTTTACCCAGATAGCCATCTACTCCAAGGTTTATTCCGGTCAATCGGGTATACAAACGCGTATTCCGGTCATCGAAAACAAGCCTTCCATTCCGGATTCTAACATTCCGCAAACGTATTCCCGAATCGAAAGTAGTGGTATCCGCCATCGTTGTATCTACAGTAGTCGTATCTGCCGCTATCCGGAGTATATCCCAATTGGGAACACCGGCCGAATCTACATAAGCATATATCTCCGGCTGTTCCAATACGAAATCCTTCACCACAATACGGTTTTTAGTCAGGTAAGCGATCGGATTTATAGTCAACAGACAAGATTTTATATTCATCAAGGAATCCTGCATGGTCGGCTCGCTATTAGCCGTACTATCACGGAATGTCCCGGAAATAACAGAAGCATCGTCCAATTGAATTCCAAAATCCGGGAAAGTAGAGAAAAAAGTCAATTCAATATTTCCAAAATGTACCTCGGCATTCAGGTATTCTTTTGCAGTCTTCTCTACCAAAGGAGTTAATTTTGCCGGGGTAAAGATAAAATGAATAGCAATAGTGACACCGACCAAAATCAGTACCACTAAAGCTAACAGGCTCCAGAGAGTCCATTTCAACACCCGTTTTCCCAGTGACTTTTTCATCTTCAATCCACTAATTCAATAATTTATTTATAGATCAAATACTTCTCTCTGATTTTCTGAAACTCTTCCAATGGAGAACGCCAGGCAGCTCTTATCTGCTGCTCGCTCTTACCTGCCTCAATATCTTTTCTGAGTTGATCTGTCCCGGCCAATTTCTCGAAAAAAGAAGTGAAAAAAGGAGTTTTTCCGGTATAATTCCGATAAGCCAATAGTAACCAATCCACACGTAACCGTTGTCCCTCTCTCACCTCATCGTATTTATTCCTCAGGTCCATGCCATAGCATTTCAATCCCAGGCATTTGGGATTTTTACTCATACCGGGAATACTTTCGGGTACAAAAGTATAAGGCATACCTTTCAATTCGGGATGCCCGAATACCTGAAAGGGAGTATAGGTCCCACGCCCTTCACTGACTACCGTTCCTTCAAAAAAACAAACCGAAGGATACAACATGACCGACACTTTATCGGGCAAATTGGGAGAAGGTTTCCGGGGTAAATCTACCGTCATACTCCTCTTCCATCCCTGACAAGGAATCACCGTCAAATCACATTTCTTTTTATCTTTCAACCAACCTTCTCCATTAATCATCCGGGCATACTCACCGATAGTCATCCCATAAACGACAGGAACCGGATGCATTCCGACAAAAGACCGGTATTTCATTTCCAATACAGGCCCGTCTACATAAAAAGCATTCGGATTCGGACGGTCCATAACCACAAGCGGAACCTGATTCTCGGCACAAGCCTCCATCACATAGTGTAAAGTAGAGAGATAAGTATAAAAACGGACACCGACATCCTGCATATCGAAAACAACCACATCCAATCCCTGCAAATCCGCCGGACTCGGTTTTTTCTTCTTTCCGTATAAGGAAATGACCGGTAAACCGGTCTGCCGATCCCGGTAATCACCCACCGTTTCCCCAGCATCGGCATCTCCTCTGAACCCATGTTCCGGACAAAAGATACGTATCAATTGTACCCGATGATCACGCAGGAAATCGACACTATGCTTATATCCGTCCCCGGTTTCCAGCACAGCAGTCTGATTAGCCACAATCCCGACCTTTTTGCCTTCCAACAAACTCCGGTATCGGTCAAAATGCTGAATACCCGGAGAAACGGCTTCAGCCCCTCCGATTATTCCACACCACAAACACAGAAAAAAAATGCACTCTCTCATTATCCCTTTATTTCTTTTCTTCCTCGGGGAAATCGATTTTCATAGAATTTACAATACTTTCCACTTGTCTCAACATATTCCGTTTTTTACCATCGGGAGCGTATACATAGCCCATCATATAGATGATACGGCTATTCTTTTCATCCAATACGACATTCAAAACAAACGGCCCCCCCATAAAATCATTTTCGGCAGTCCACAAACCTCTGATAAGCAAAGCATAATGAATTCCGTCATATTTATAAAAAGCAGCAGTCATCGGAGTCTTCAGATCCAAAGCCATCCAGGTACTATCCCGGGGTCCCGGAATATATTTCTTCAACTCTTCATTCATCCGGTCCAGGATAATCTGGTAATCCATCTGACTTTCATGTTCATATTTTTCCTCAAAAAAAATGATCCCCTTGCTATCGACCCGGGTCTCGGAAGAAATCCATACAAAATTCGAAGTATCTTTATTTATATAATATCCTCCGGGACAATACAACAGGAGGTCGTACTTATTCTTAAACATATTGAATATCTTCGTATCCGGTGTTTTCTTGTATACCTCGATCAAACGGTCACGTTCTGCCTTGAGATACACGTTCATCATTTTATTTTTATTGGCATTGAAGATTTTATAAAATGCCTCTACATCCGGTGCACTGATTTGAAAAATCTTCTGAGAACGAGCCCAGGGACTCTCGTGAAACACGATTGAAGCCGTATCGACTTTATCCTTAATCGAAACAGTCAGTATATTCCGATGAAAACGGACATTTTTTTCGAAATTAGAAGGCGGAAGATTAATCAAATCAAAGACCGGTTCGCCCTGAGGTAAGCCCAATTGAGGCTGTCCGAAAAATTCCTTGATAGTATCCCCGACATGACCTTCCCACAAAGTTTTCGGCATAACGACGAGCAGTTCATTCGTAGAACCGCTGACAGGAGGTAAAGCTGACCGCCGGGCACCGCCACCTTCTTTACAAGAGAACAAAAAATAACTCAGGGTCAACACCAGCAGACTGACTAATATTCGTATCTTCATTTTATTATGATTTAAAATATACATTAAACTTATTCTGTAAAATCCCCGTATTTACTAGCCGAACGATCTAAAATCGCCTTTACCGATCCGACCAGAATTTTCGCTTCGACCATCAAAGGAAGCCGATATTCGTCTTTACTCAACCAAATCTTCATATTTTCGCCTCCTTTGAATACCTCACCTTCAACCAACAAGGGAGAAAAAACGTAACATTCCTGTTTCCGGCCGGCAATCTTGCTTTTCACCACACCCAGATAACGGATATACAAATCATAAATTTTACTATCGATCAAAATCCGGATCGGAATCAAGTCGTTTTTTTGGTATTTATCAAAATCCAACTCCCGGGCCATCCAGGCAACCGAAAGCATATCATAGGTTTGACCGAGTAGTTTCACTGTATCTGTCCGTCTGAATTTTCCAATCCGATGGATATCTCCCAATACGACAGAATCGTCATAATGAAATGTATAATCGAAAGTCTTATGATAATTCCCTTCATGAGCTTTTCTCGAAAATTCATAGGGCATAAAAGTATTCTTGTCAAAATGCGATATCAGGGTGTCCCTGATCGTGAATATCCAATCCCAGGAAGGTAAAGAATAACCCACAGCTTTTAAACGTTCGGCATTCGGATATTTTTCGGAAGTCGTCAACGAAAAATCCACCCGCCCAGCCTTGACCCAAATAAATCCCCAGTTATAATATCCGGTATATACCAACTCTTCTATAGGCGGGTATTTCGATTGGGCACAAAGCGACAGGCTTCCCCCCAATAACAACATCAATATCCAAATTTTTTTCATATCCTTCTATTTATCACTCTCATCCTTATACGGCTTCAACAAATTAAATTCCTGCTCAATATCAAAATTTTGTTTGACACTGATTTCGACAGGTAAATAAACGATTTCTTCAGGCTGTTGGTTCTTCAAATACAAACCGGTATCCCAAATTCCATTGCCATTGGTATCCAAGATCGCCCTAAACTTGTATTTTCCCTCGGGAATCAACGGGAAAGTGACCTGTCCATCCTGGTTGATAATTTGCTCCTGTACCACTGCATAAGAACGTTTTCCATTCTCAGATTTCCCATTATCCGACTTATAGAGTTGTAGAATAACCTGTCCCTGCACGCCACTCACATTGAGCATAATCTTCCCGTAAAATTCTTCCTGACGCACTTTGAATTTTTTCTCCAGTTTGTTATTATGCCGTCCATAAATATCGTTGACAGAAGCAGAATCCAAAGTCAACATATATTCCTGCCCGGCTTTCCAGGAAGCATCGATATAAATACGCCGGATCTTCAGACTATCTTCTTCCAGGGTAAATTTCAGCGGCTGATAAAGTGTATCCACTTTCTCCGATATATGCAGATTCTCCAAGCCCGCCTTGTCGACCGGCCGGTTAAATTCCAACCACAAACGGGCACCCAAATCAAAATCGTTACCGGCATTCGATTTTATTTCCACAAACTCAATCGCCGGAGTTTCAGGTTCGTCTTTCCTGCCCTTCTTATTGTCGGGCTTCTTTTTGTCTTTAAATGTATAGCGGCTGGTATCGGCAAAGGTCGTCAACCGACCGGTACTATCTGTCCGCAAGTAAGAAAGGATAACATTCAAGGTATCTTTTTTATACACGGTAGAATCTTTAATCCACAAAGCCAATGTATCGTTTCCGGCCGAATGTTCCAACACATACCAATCCTCCGGTAGCGGTTCCGTCGACAAGGTATCGAACAAACGGGCCTTAAACTCATTCTTTTCCGGAATACTAAAGATAAAATCGAGGCGTTCCCGTTCCTTCCGGTCGTCATCGGTCATATACAACTGGGTCAGCTTTTCCTGAAACAAACGCAGATAAAGATTGTTAGGCCCAAATCCCAGATATTCCTGTGTGACGATACTATCCTTCATCGTTGTGTCCTGCCCGACGATTTTATCGACAACCCGGAACGTATCTACCCGGGTCATAGTCATCACCACGGGACGCACCAAGGTATCCAGGTAAGCAAACATTTCTGCTTCGGGCGTATATTTATAATCCCGGTTATCGTCCTGAATCGCCACGACACGATAAATCGTATCTTTCAAGTTCGTCAAACGGAAAAAACCGGAACTATCCGTACGGGCGACATAGTCAGGCACCTCCAGCAAAGGCATCGAATCCGCCAGATTAGAATACAATTCGACATATACATTTAAAACCGGTTCGCCGGATTCCGCATTCACAACCTGTCCGCTCAATTCCAACGAATCGATTTCATTCCCGGTAGAAAATACATAGCGATAAAATCCCAAAGGATTTCCCTCGTTATTATCGGATATAGCATCTGCAAAATCCAAGGTATAAGTGGTATTCGGTTTCAAGGAATCCACAAATTCGACTTGTACATATTTCCCCTTTAAACGAGGCTTCGGTTTTTTCTTTTGAGGCGGAGAAATAATGAACTTCTCGTTAATATCTTTTAGCTGGACAAACTCATCGAAATAAATGTTCACCCGCTTTTTATCGAAATTTTTAGTAAAAGAGGCCGGTTCTTCGAGGATCACTTGGGGTGGGGTCGTATCTTTGGGTCCACCTTCGGGATATCCCCGGCTGGCACAAGCATAAATCACTACTGCCATAACTAACATAGCCAGCCACTCCCAGCTGAAAGCTCTATCGTCGTTCTTCTTCATCCCTATTATCTATTTACTCAGTCAGATCTCAATTTACAAAGATAAACTATATCGGACAAAAGGGGAATAGTTAAAGGGAAAAAAGTGAAAAGAAAAAATCAGACCGTTTGAGCCAGACACCCTAAAGAGAAACGCACATTTCCTGCCTGAGCCAAAACCTGCAAACAAGCACCGATCGTAGCTCCTGTCGTTATCACGTCATCGACCAACAATACCTTTTTTCCTGTAATTTTAGCGGGATTGCGCAACTCAAAAATATGCTCGACATTTTTAAGCCTTTCGCTTGCATTCTTCCCGGTTTGCGATGCATTGTTCCGAACCCTGAAAAGCACATCGTCATAAATGTCTACTCCTATCGTTTCGGCCATACCACAAGCAATTTCCCGGGCTTGATTAAATCCCCTTTCTTTTTCCCTTTTGGGATGTAAAGGCACCGGAATGATACAATCTGCCTCACATTCATTTTTAATCTTCTCTCCCAGCAAACGGCCGAGATAGATACCCAGAGACCGATGAGAACGATATTTAATCCGGTAAATCAAATTTTTATAGGGGCTGAATTTATTATAATAAAACAAAGAGAATAATTTTTCAGGCCGGTAAGCGGCATCGAAATTCAACAACACATCTTCCTGAATAGCATAGGCCTGATCGGAAAACGGGAAATCAGCCAGACAGGCGGTACACAAATACACTTCACCTTTCATCAGGCTTTCCCCGCAAACGGTACATATCCGGGGGTAAAACAATTCACAAACAGCCCTTCCCGAAGACAACAATCTGTCTTTTAGCCATCTTCCGATTCGCAATCCAAGCTGTCGTGTCATAAATTCAGGTTTTAGCCATCCGACCCCATCATATTCAACTTTTCAGACGATATCCTCTGAACCAATCTATTTCCATACGTGCGGGTAACTGTTTTTCCAGAGGTTCTTTATTGGTTCCCAAAGAGAAAACGACATACATCGGAACGTCCGGGATATGTTCGGTTTCCTCTTTCACCACCAGATCGTTTACCATCCACACCATTTTATTTTCCGTCCACTCCAAAGTGAAAATATAATAGGCATTATCGAGCTCCAGCTCTTTGATTAATTGGATATCTTTATTGACCGCTGTACGATAAGAATACACTCTTCCCATATGTACTCCATCGGCCTCACACTTCATGATTTCCACATGAGGCACCTCTGTATCCCCCAGCATCCAAAAACAAGAAGTCAGGGCACAACGATTCAGCTTAATCTTAGCCTCAAAACGACCGTAGCGCTGCCTCAAAGCAGTGGCAGAACTAATCATAGCAGAGGAATAATCGTATTTTTTCTCCCGTATTCCTACCTGCCGGTCCCAATATTTTCCGATGATCGATTCTTTTCTAAAATTCAGACAAACCGCACTCTCACCGAAGGTGATATTATCCGGTGAGTACAACTGCATATCCTCTCCCACCCCATAGGTATCGTTCAAAAACCGCTCTCCGGCATAATAACGGGTAATCCATTTGGTTTCATCCAGGCGTCCCTGATTGAAATCGTCTTCAAACACCAATTGCCATCTCCTCATACTATTAAAATAAGGGTCCTGAGCCAATAAGATATATTTAGCTATTTCGGGGCGCTTTTTCAAAGCATCGAATTCGCAAAGTAATTGATAATCTTCGGTCGTCTGATACCGGTTTTTATTCAAGAGATAAGCTCTGTTTCGCTTGAATTCTTCCGAACGGATATAAGTTTCCAAATGCGTAAACTTTTGTGGCAAATCCGTATCTTTAACCTCACGGTATTCTTTAAAACGACGTAATTTCTCTAATTTGATCAAAGCAGCGATCTTCGGCTGACGAATAATTTCCTGATAAGCTTTATATTCGACGGCATGTAATTTCTTATCGAAACCGGCCGACATAACCATCACTTTCAGCTTCTGATACTCTTGATATTCAGGCAAAGCTTTTACCCGTTCATACCCCTTCAATTCTTCAGAATCGGCAATCAACAGATAAGATTGTAACTTACGCACCTTGAGCAAAGCTTTATATTGCCGTTCTGCTTTATAATATTCGCTGTCCTTATAAGAGAGCTGTTCGATTTCTTTCCGTCTTTCCTTAAACTGAGCACTATTTACATACTCTTCAAGCTCGCGATAACGTTTTAGCTCTTCCCCTTTTTCCACCCTCAGAAACAATTCTTCATCTTCACGGAATACGGCTCTGAAAGTTTCCGCTTCATAGGTCGTACGAAGTAGTTTATGCTTAGAAAATAAAAAAGAAAATAATCCCATACACTACAATAATTAACAGATCAGACACTATCACACATCAGATAGCAAAGTTAATGTAAAAAAACAAAAAACCTATTTTACTGCTTTACAAAATTATAAGTGATCGTACCTTTCTGCAGCGCAGGGGCGTCCGGTTTTTCATTAAAACGCGAACGTTTAGCAGCATCGACAGCCACCCGCCACAAACAGTCGTCCGACTGAGACTGATCTTCCAAAATTTTAGCTTTCTGGACCACACCTTTCGGATTAACCAGTATCTCGACTACAACTTTACCTCCATATTCACATTTAAATACCGGAATCGGCAGAAAACGGGCATACCGGTCTTTCAGATTATAACTGACACTACTTTCACCGGCATAAAAAGTAGATTTCAAAGAATCCAGTTCCTGTTCCCGTTTATCGCGATCATTTTGCAAACTGTCTTTTTGGTAATTTTTATCGCGTTGGGCTTTATAACGTCCGCTATTTCCTTCTTCTTCCAACTCCTTCAAAATCTCGTCCACATATTGCTGTACACTGGCTTCCGCTCTCTTTTCCGGCTGTACGGCATTCTCATTGACAGCAATGGAACGCAACATGCGTTCGACCTCTTCCTGAGAAGTCTTTTGACGAATTTCCTCTTTTCGTTGCTGCTCTTCCTCTTTTTTCTGCCTCTCCTCCGGAGTCGGGGTATCCATAACGATTTCCATCTCCGTATGAACCTGAATCCGGGAAATTTCCATACTCAATAAAAAAATAGCCAGGACCAAGTGAAAAATCACGGTACCCATAATCCCGCGCCGATGCGGAATAATCCATTTTTCTATATATGCTTTAAAATTCATCTTCATTACTTCACGTTACTCGAAACGAATCGCTTTAATCGGTTTTATCCTGGAAATCAACATCGTCGGCACGACCAACATCAACACCGAAACCACCAACACTCCGACATTCAATAAAATAATATAGACCCAATCGAAATAAATCGGCACCGTATCCATATAATAAGTAGCCGAATCTAATCTGACAATCCGAAACAGAGCCTGCAAACCACCTAAGGTAAGAGCCAAAATATTACCTACCACCATCCCTTTGCCAATCAATCCGGCAGCTATATATAAAAACAATCTCCTCAGACGTATATTCCGATATCCCAAAGCTTTCAAAATCCCGATAAAGGAGGTCTTATCCAAAATCAGGATCAACAAACCCGACACCATATTAAAACCGGCAACCACAACAATCAGCGTCAGGATGATCCAAACATTCATATTCAACAGATTCAACCAATCGAAGACCTGAGGAGCCGTTTCCCGCAAAGTAGTGATTTTATAAAAATCGTCATCCTGATTCATGGGCAAGGTGTCGTCCAACTCCGTCTCCACCTCTAATATGCGTTTCATATCGTTCAGTTCCACAGCAATACCGGAAACCTCCCGGGGCGCCCAATTGTTCAATTTCTGTAAATGCCTGATGTCACACACCGCCAGCATATCGTCATACTCCTTAAAACCGGTATCGTAAATTCCCTTCACCGTAAACACCCGTGCTCTCGGCGGATCTTGTACAAAATGTGCCGTAATTTTATCACCGGGACTGACATTCAATATAGCCGCCACAGCAGCTGAGATCAACACCTCACGAGAAGGTTCGGCCTGAAAAAAATCAGGGTATTCGCCCTCCCGAAGATGCTTCCGGTAGAAAGAAGCATCGTAAGAGGAATCCATACCTTTCAAAATTACACCGTGAATTTCTTCCTTACTCTTCAAGATCGCCGGTTTTGTCACATAAGCATACATCTGCTTTAAATCGGACACTCTCCGGACCACTTCCAACAAAGAATCGTTCAGCTCGATCTCACTTCCCGAATAAGCATCTTCATGATCATAAGCCGTAATGCTCAAATGAGCCATAAATCCCGACAATTTAGTGGTTATCTCATTTTTAAAACCGGTAATAATCAGGATCGAAAGCAGCATCACACAAACTCCTAGCGCAATACCGGCTAACGCAATTTTTACAATCGGCACAGATACCGCTCCGTTTTGTTTTCCCTTCAATAATCTTCTTGCTATGAATAATTCAAGATTCACTCCGTCACCAATTAGTTAACCCGACAAATTTAAGGGAAAAAATTGTTTATTCATTTATTTAAGGATCGGTTTATTTGCCAAACAACGGATTCCCCCAAAATAAAACGACAGCAATCAAAATTGATTAAGCTCAACTTTAAAAACACGTCGAAACTACTTTAAAAGGTAGCATTATTGTTGTACTTATTCGTCTTCGGTGATCGCGTTCGGAGCCCCGGTCGCTTCCGCCGGTCAATGAAGGAAAGCCTTAACGAACCGGTCTGACGGTATAAAAACCGGAATCGGAATAGAAAGGGGAAAAATCAAACCTAGATTTAATCTGCAAACGATACAAATTTGATTAATTATAAGTTAAAATCACCATATCATTGTATTTTTTCAATTAATTTTTGTATTATTGTTTCAAAATGAAAGCAACAAACTAAATCATATCATGCAAAATAATCTGATTGATAAACAGCTGGTTGACACCACGATGGCTCAATGCGGAGTAAGTAATTTAGACGATGCTTCTATCCGCGACACGGTAAAAATAGCTAATCTACTGGAAAAAGCCACCGGCGAAAAATTCATCCGAATGGAAATGGGTGTTCCGGGTCTGGCTCCTTCCCGTATCGGAACAGAAGCCGAAATCGAAGCATTAAAACACGGAGTAGCCCAATTTTATCCGATGCTGGAAGGTTATCCGGTACTTTCTGAAGAAGCTTCCCGTTTTGTAAAAAATTTCATGGATGTCGATATCCGGCCAGAAGGAATCATCCCGACAGTAGGTGCCATGCAAGCATCTTATGTCGCTTTCATGGCATTGACCGAATGCCATAAGGGGAAAGACACGATTTTATTTATAGATCCGGGATTTCCGGTACAGAAAACCCAACTCGAAGTCATCGGCAAGCCTTATCAAACCTTCGATATCTATGAATACCGGGAAGAAAAACTGGAAGCTAAACTACGGGAATACCTGGACCGGGGGAATATCGCCGGCATCGTTTATAGTAATCCGAACAACCCATCCTGGGTATGCCTGACGGATTTCGAATTACAAGTCATCGGCAAACTGGCAACCGAATACGATACCATTATTCTCGAGGACCTGGCTTATTTTGCCATGGATTTCCGCAAGGATCTGTCTCATCCGGGTAAGGCTCCTTTCCAACCGACTGTAGCGAAATATACGGATAATTATATTTTTATGATATCCAGTTCGAAATTATTCAGCTATGCCGGCCAGCGCCTGGGGCTGCTCTGTATTTCCGATGCTTTATTCCATAAGAAATACGAACATTTGAAAGAACGCTATAAAGCCGACAAGCTGGGATATACCATTACCTATAAATTGATATATACCCAAACATCAGGTACCGCTCATTCCCCTCAATATGCCGTAGCAGCCGTATTGAAAGCCGCCAACGAGGGAACGATCAATATATTGACAGATGTCAGGGAATACGGCAAACGGGCTGAAATCATGAAGACCCTTTACAAAAATGCCGGTTTCAAAGTCGTGTACGATAGAGACGGACATGAAGACGTAGCGGACGGTTTCTATTTTACCATCTATTATCCGGGAATGACAGGAGCAGAATTAGCTAAAGAACTTCTTTATTATGGGATTTCTTCCATCACATTAAAAGGATGCGGAAGTACCCGGGAAGGATTAAGAGCTTGTGTATCCCAAGTCGGACTGGACCAAATGGACACATTGAAAGACCGGATCGAACGGTTTGCCAAAGATCACACCCCAACCGAATTATAGGGAGTGACAATTGTGCAAAAAACGCTAAATATTTTCTCACTCTTCGGGGAGATGTGCAGTTTTCAGCTTAAAATGAAAATAATTTGATCTTTTTTTGCGGATTTGATTTTAAAATGTAATTTTATACCCGAATTAAATAACAAAGCGTAATAATATTACATCAATATTCGACAAATTATAATTTATTAAGATTATGGCAAAATTCAGAGGAGCAATTGTTGTAGACACCGAACATTGCAAAGGATGTAGTCTGTGTGTCGTAGCATGTCCGACTAAAGTGATCGAGCTGAATCCGGATGTAAACGGAAAGGGTTATCACTATGCTTATATGAAAAATCCCGAAGCTTGTATCGGCTGTGCGAGCTGTGGTCTGGTATGTCCCGACTCTGTAATCACTGTCTATAAAAAAAATGTAGAATAATATAAAACTACCGAAAAAATGGCAGAAGTAAAATTAATGAAGGGTAATGAAGTAATCGCAGAAGCCGCCATTCGTTGCGGATGCGATGGTTATTTTGGTTACCCGATTACCCCGCAATCTGAAGTCATGGAAACCCTCATGCTGCGTAAACCATGGGAAGAGACAGGCATGGTGGTATTGCAGGCAGAAAGCGAACTGGCCGCGATCAATATGGTATATGGCGGTGCATCTTGTGGTAAAAAAGTAATGACCTCTTCCTCTAGTCCGGGTATCAGCTTAAAACAAGAAGGTATCACTTATATCGCCGGAGCGGAATTACCTTGCTTGGTAGTCGACGTTATGCGTGGAGGCCCTGGCTTAGGTACGATTCAACCTTCACAAAGTGACTACTTTCAGGCGACCAAAGGTGGTGGACACGGTGATTATCACCTGATCGTTCTTGCCCCCGCATCGGTTCAGGAAATGAGTGATTTTGTCGTATTGGGTTTCGAGCTGGCTTTTAAATATCGTAATCCGGCTATGGTATTGGCCGATGGCGTGATCGGTCAGATGATGGAAAAAGTAGTCCTTCCGGACTATACGCCGAGATGGACAGATGAAGAAATCGAAAAAATATCGGGCGATTGGGCACTGACCGGTAAAAAGAAAAACCGGAATCATCATATCATCACTTCTTTGGAACTGGAAGCACACCGTCAGGAAGTATTCAACGAAAAACTTCAACGGAAATACCGCGAAATCGAAGCCAACGAAGTCCGCTACGAAGCACTCAATTGTGAGGATGCCGACTACATTTTCGTAGCTTACGGTTCTTGTGCACGTATTTGCCAAAAATCCATCCAATTAGCCCGCCAGGAAGGTATCAAAGTAGGACTGTTACGTCCGATCACCCTCTATCCTTTCCCGACACAAGCCATTTCGGATCTATGCGCTAAAACCAAAGGTTTCCTTTCAATAGAAATGAGTGCCGGACAAATGGTTGAAGACGTACGGTTGGCTGTCAACGGAAGAGTGAAAGTAGATTTCTACGGCCGTATGGGTGGTGTTGTACCTACTCCGGAAGAGATCGTGGAAGCACTGAAAAATAAATTTAAGATTTAAGAGGAACGATAAGATGGAACTAACAGACATTATAAAAGAGGAAAACCTCGTACTCCAAAAGAGCAAACTCCTCACTGACAACGTTATGCACTACTGTCCGGGTTGTACTCACGGCGTAGTTCATAAATTGATCGCGGAGGTGATCGAAGAGCTGAACATCCAGGATCAGACCATCGGTGTTTCTCCGGTAGGATGTAGCGTATTCGCTTACAATTATATCGATATCGACTGGGCTGAAGCCGCTCACGGCCGTGCACCTGCCGTAGCTACCGCCATCAGCCGCCTGCACCCCGAAAAATATGTATTTACTTATCAGGGAGACGGTGACCTGGCATCTATCGGATGTGCAGAAATCATGCATGCTTGTAACCGGGGAGAAAATATCGTAGTGGTTTTTATTAACAACGCTATTTACGGTATGACCGGAGGCCAAATGGCTCCTACCACCTTGTTGGGACAGGTGACCTCGACCACACCATACGGACGTGATGCCAAACTGAATGGTTTCCCGATGAAGATCACCGAATTATTGGCACAACTCGACGGAACCTGTTATGTTACCCGTCAAAGTGCAGAAACACCTGCTGCTGTACGGAAAACAAAAAATGCGCTGAAAAAGGCATTCCAAAATACCCGTTTACAAAAAGGCCTCTCCTTCGTAGAAGTTGTAGGTACTTGTAACTCCGGTTGGAAGATGACTCCCGTCGACGCCAATAAGTGGATGAAAGAACATATGTTTGAAAAATATCCGCTCGGGGACATCAAAGACATCTAAAAAAAAGGCTAGAATGCTAAAGGCGAAAGGCTGGAAGCTAAAAGCTAAAAGGCTAGAGACTAAAGACCAAAAATGTAAATTATTGTTTTTATGACAGAAGAAATTATTATAGCCGGATTCGGAGGACAGGGGGTACTTTCTATGGGAAAGATCCTGGCTTATTCCGGCATCATGCAAGATCAGGAAGTATCCTGGATGCCTTCCTACGGTCCTGAAATGCGCGGAGGTACAGCCAATGTTACGGTGATCATCAGTGACGAACGGATCAGTTCACCGGTATTGAATGCCTTCGACTCGGCCATTGTACTCAACCAGCAGTCTATGGATAAATTCGAGCCCCTGGTAAAAGCAGGAGGAACCCTGATATACGATCCGAACGGTATTACCCACCATCCTACCCGGAAAGACATCAACATCTATCAGATCGAAGGTGCCCGCCTGGCTGCTGAGGGAGGTAATCCGAAAATCTTCAACATGATCATATTGGGAGGATTCCTGAAAGTAAAACCGATCATTAACCTGGATAATTTGGAGAAAGGGTTGAAGAAATCTCTTCCGGCCCGTCACCACAATTTAATACCGATGAATATCGAAGCCGTACAAACCGGTATGGCCGAACTTAAAACAATTCATCAATTATAAACCTTTTTCTCACCTTACCATGAGGGAACTGCCCGGAAAACCGGGCAGTTTTTTTTATTTGACTACCCGAATCTTATTATTTTTTCACAACCTTTTTGAATACGATGTAAAATCCTCTTTCTCTTTTATTTATCTTTGTCGATTCATGATAATGTGGTGTTATCATAAAAACGGGAGAAAAACAACATGAAACCTTTAAGGAATAGTATCCATAAATTCCTGAAGTCAGCGGAAGTGACCTTCTTCGAAGGATTATACCGGGATTATTTCACGCGTACCCTGTTTTTTGCACAGCAATATCTTCCCGATCCGGAAGAAGCCCGCGAAATTGCTCAGGAAACGTTCGTTACATTATGGGAAAAAAGAACTGAAATCCGTCCGGACCTCAGCGTACAAGCTTTTATTCTAACCATTGCCAAACACAAATGCCTGAATGTATTAAGAAAAAAGATCGCAGAACAAAAATATAGCGATAGCCTGACAGCCCGGGAAACCATGGCTAATTATTCGGCTCTTTCCGACGAAACTTTCGATACCGTTCAAATGCAGGAACTGGAACAACTGATCGGACAGGCCCTCTCTGAGTTGCCCGAAAAAACGAGAATAATTTATAAAATGAGCCGGGACCAGGAAATGACCTATGAAGAAATCGCACAGGAAATCGATTTATCGGTCAAATCCGTCGAATACCACATGACTAAAGCACTCGCTCACATGCGGCATAAACTGAAAGACTACCTGATACTTTTGTGTTTCGGATTAATCCCTTTACTCACTTAAATTAAAAAAATCCAAAATTTTATTTAGGGTAGTTGTAGATTTAAGTGTATATTTACCAAAAAGATTCCCAATACTTATGAATGAAGAGTTATTACTCAAATATATAACGGGACAAGCGACAGAGGGGGAGAAAATAAGGATCCTGAATTGGCTGGAAGAGCATCCTGACAATCGACTGAAATTCAATCGATTAAAAAACACATGGGTCATAAGTAAGTTACCCGAGACCAAAGCTCCGGAAGCGAGCGTACTACAATACTCCCGCAAAATCCGCCACCGTAAACAAAACCGGCGAATCCTGGGTTATGGCATTGCCGCTTCATTGATCCTGCTTCTTTCCTTTCAAATATTCCATCAATTCAATGACTATCGGCAAGAAATCCATTTTCTGGAAAATCAGCAATTAGCCCAATTGGAATACCATACCAATAAAGGAGTAAAAGGACGGGTCACGCTCCCTGACGGAAGTATCGTTTGGTTAAATTCTGACAGTGAATTGAAATGCCCGGCACAATTTTCCGGAGACAGCCGGGAAATCAATTTCTCGGGTGAGGGTTATTTCGATGTAGTAAAAAATCCCGAAAAACCGATGATCGTTAAATTGGAAAACGGAATTCAGGTTATCGTCAAAGGGACTAAATTTAATCTGACCTCCTATAAAAACGACGATAATGTCTCTGCCCTATTACTATCCGGTAATATCACCGTCTTGCGGACCAAGCATTCGAAACAGGAAGAAATCAAAGTCAAACCCAACGAAAGAATTTGGATAGAGAAAAAAGAGAGGCAAAAAGTCAATCTGACTGTCCCGGCCGAGACTTTACCCATCCTAGGTTGGAAAGACGGTTGGTTGATTTTCGACGAGACACCGATAGCGGAAGTCCTGAAAAAGCTGGAACGTTGGCATGGCATGACCTTCGAAGTGAAAGACCCGGAAATTCTGGATCAAAAATTTACCGCCCGTTTTCACGAGGAATCCATTTCCCAGATACTGGAAATCATGCATAACGTCGCCTTGCTCCGGTTTGAAATAAAGGATAAAACAGCCGTTCTGTATAAGTATTAAGATTACAGGACTCAATTTTTTGAAAAAAAATGCGAATATCGATTTAGGGTATTCGCATTTTTATGTGTATTCTATATACATTAAACAAATTAACCAAATTTATATGAAAAACGATGTATCAGCTATTCCAGCCGGAAAAAGCAACTACCTGAAACGGCTTTTATTCCTGCTGGTATGTGTGCTAATGTCAGGGAATGCGGTGTGGGCGCAGCAACCTACAATCACCATTCATGCTAAAAATCAATCTTTAAAAGAGGTATTGAAAGAAATCGAGCAGCAAAGTAAGCACTCGTTTATCTATTCCTCGAGTACCATCAATGTCAACCAGAAAGTTAATCTGGAATGTAATGGTGTATCTTTAGACAAAGCTTTGGAACAATTGGGAGCCATTGCCGACATCACTTACTCCATTTCCAATCATCAGATTATGCTGGCTCCGGCAGGGAAACAACCGACTCCGGCAGCAGTAGCCGGCAATCAGAAAGGAGCTAAAGCCGGACAAACCATCCGGGGGGTTGTGAAAGACGAAAACGGAGATCCGATTGTAGGAGCCAGTGTTTTCTTTAAAGGTACTACAGTAGGTGTCGCTACAGACGTCGATGGGAAATTCACGCTAAAAACGACAGAAGCGGGCCAATTGCTGGTGGCCTCCTTCATCGGTTACAGCAATGCCGAAGTGAAAGTGATGCCTAACCAGGAAGTCTACAACTTCGACCTGAAACCGGAATCGAAGATGATCGAAGAAGTCATCGTCACCGGTTACCAGACCATCTCTAAAGAACGGGCAACCGGTTCGTTCGCCATCATCTCTCCCAAAGATATGGAAGGGAAATTACAAACCAACGTTATGGATCGTCTGGAAGGGAAGGTGGCCGGATTGACTTCGAACCGCGGGAATATTCAGATTCGAGGAGTCTCTACCTTGAATGGCGACAAGACACCGTTATATGTAGTAGATGGTATTCCGTTTGAAGGAGAACCGGGCAGCCAAACTACGCCATTGGATGTGCTTAACCCTTCGGATGTTGTGAATATCACAGTATTGAAAGACGCTACAGCTGCTTCTATCTACGGAGCTCGTTCCGCCAACGGTGTAATTGTTATCACAACGCGCAGCGGTTCAACAGGCAAACCGCGTGTCAACTATAACGGAAGTATCAAATTGCAAGGCCTCCCCGATAGGGATTATGCAAACAAAATGTCCAGTTCGGAATTGGTGGACTTCCAAAAAATGTTGATTCAAACTTTCCCGAATGTAAATCGTTATGATGCCAACCGTTTCCAAAACGATGTGCAATTGTTATTGCTGGATTGGAGAGACGGCAAATTAAGCGAATCGGAACTTGAAACGAAATTGAAACCCTACCGTACACATGACAGGTACAACCAAGTGATTGATGAATTCCTTCGTAAAAGGGCTATCACGCACCAACACAACCTTTCATTTAATGGTGGTTCGGACATCTACAAATACAATTTTTCTATAAACTACACCGGAACCGCTCCATACGAACGAGAACAGAAAACGAAACGTATAGGTTTTAATATCAAAAATACGTTTAATCTCTTTAAGTGGTTTACTTTGGATGCAGGCATCATCGGCAGCAATAAGTCCGAAGATTACGACAATGGCGTGTTGGGTATGAACTTGTTGAATGCGGGTACCTCTTCCTATTATATGTTGCGTGACGACGAAGGCAATCCGCTCCAGATGTACAATACCAAATCACAGGCAGAAATCGACCGTTTGAAAAGTATCGGGTTGATGGACGAGACCTATATTCCGGTCAATGAAATGGCATCTCGCCACTATACGGCAAAAAGCCGTTACCTGAACTTGAATTTCGGAGCCAAATTCAAGATTATTGACGGGCTGAACCTCGAATTGCGTTACCAGACGGAAAATACCACCGGATTCACGAAGCAATATGACACGAAAAATGCTTTGGATGTAAAAACTATGATTAACGATGCTGCCGTATTAAATCCAAACGGTACGTTAAAATACAACATCCCTGTCGGAGGACAGATTGTGCAGACCAATACGGACAATAATTCCTACACGATGCGTGCCCAAGTGAACTATAACAACACCTTTTCCGAGCGTCATGACTTACAAGTGCTTGTCGGCGCAGAACGGCGGAAAGTCGTTACCTCTCAAAACGGTTTCTACCGTTTGGGATACGATGATCAGACATTGGTGTACAGCGAAATCAACGCGCTTGACTTGAATCAAATGCTTCGGGGCACTCAAAGTATATACGGAACATTCTCATTCAACAACAAGACTCCGGGTTTCTCGCATGTGGACAACCGTTATGTATCATTTTATGGAAATGCATCCTATACTTTAGACAACCGTCTGACCGTGAATGGAAGTATCCGTATTGACCAATCAAACCTTTTCGGTACAGACCCCAAATATCAGTATAAACCTTTATGGTCTGTAGGTGCCCACTATGTTCTGTTTCAAAACAAAACCAATTGGTTAGATCGTCTTGTGCTTCGTGCCACTTACGGTATCAACGGTAACGTTTCTAAAAAGAACGGTCCTTACCTGATTGCCGCAACAGACAGGAACAACTACTATACCAATGAAAGCGCATTCTATATCAAAAGTCCGGCAAACCCGTCATTGCGTTGGGAAAAGACCCAAGTAACCAACATCGCAGTAGATTTCAATTTATTCCAAAACCGTTTGAACGGCTCTGTCGAATTCTATAACAAAAAGAGTAGTGATCTTTTGGGAGACTTCTCCACCGATCCGACCCTGGGATGGAGTTCCATGTTGATGAACTTTGCCAGTTTGTACAACCGAGGTGTAGAAATCGTATTGAACAGTGAGAATATCAAAACGAATGAATTCTCATGGACTTCTAACTTCATATTCGGATACAACAAAAATAAAGTGCTTGAAGTCGAGACTTCTGATGAATCGGCTTACAGTTACTATAGCAAACTGAACACCCGTAAAAATTATGCCATGAATTCCATGTTCAGCGTTCGTTATGCTGGTTTGGATGAAAACGGTATTCCAACCGCCTATAACAAGAATGGAGAAATTGTAAAATCTGCCGACCTTTTGACCAAGGAAGATTTAGTTTACTCGGGTACTTACGAGCCACGTTTCAATGCATCATTTACTAACCGTTTAAGTTATAAAGGTTTTGATCTTTCCTTCATGTTTATCTATGCCGGCGGTCATGTAATGCGCGATGTAAAAGCAGGCATGTTGATTGCACAGCATCCTATTTACCGCACCTCCAATGCCGACCGCGACCTGATGAATTACTGGAAAAGCGCAGAGGATAACAACAATCCGGACATCAACCCGGCTTTTGCTTTCCAAAACCAGGCAGCCATGAAAGCAAAAGACCTTTGGAGTGCAGCCGACAAACATGTACAGAAAGGCGACTACATCAAATTGCGCGATGTGACTCTTGGTTATACCATTCCCCCACATTTGTTGAAAAAATACATGATTCAAGGTATCCGCCTGAATGTACAGGTACAGAACCTTTGGTACTGGGCCGCCAATAGGGACAACTTAGACCCCGAAGTATGGAACGGCAGCAGCCTTTCACCCTCACGCGGCTCTCACCTCCCGGCAAATGTGACATTCGGTTTATCAGTTAATTTCTAAAATGAGAACAATAATGAGAAAATACATTTATCCGATACTCTGCACCCTACTGATAGTAAGTCAAGGATGCGACCATTTTTTGGGAAACAAACCGAAAGGATATGCGATTCCCGAAGCTTTTGAAGACTATGTGAAATTGTTGGCCAGTCAGTCTCTCAATAGCTGCATGAGCACAGATGCATTTTATCTGACAGATGACGTGCATTTATTGGACGATACCGTTTCTGCTGCCGACCTGGCGTATGCAAACCAAGATGACCACGAGCGCAATCTCTACTCATTCAAAGGCGGACAGATTTACACGCCGGGGTCAGATGACAACTTGTGGAATGCCGCTTATGAGCGTATTTACACATTCAACACTATTATCAACAACGTGCTTTCCTCTACCGATGCCACCGATGCAGAAAAACATCGCCTGCGCGCCGAAGCGCTCTACCAGCGTGCTTTCGAATACCTGGCATTGGTCAACATCTACGCCCGCCATTATCACAAAGAAACGGCAGCAACCGATTATGGCATTCCTTTGATCACAAAGGATCTTGTAGATCAAACATACACCCGTGCCACTGTTGCCGAAGTATACAAACAAATAGAGGATGACTTAAAAGAAGCTTCTAAAAGCCTGAAAGAAGTCCCCATTAACTTATTCCATCCCTATTTAGGCAGCCTTCACTCTTTTTATGCCCGCCTGTATCTCTACATGGGACGTTATGACGATGCTCTCACCGAAGCAAAAGAGGCACTGAAACTGAACGACAAATTGCAAGATTTGTGCCCTTATCAGACAAAGGATAAAACTACCTGGGGACGTATCGTCTTGCCTGATGGTACACCAATGCTCGAAAAGGATGACAATCCGGAAGCCGTATTTGTCCGTCTGCAAAGCGGACGTGTAACCATTCCGGTCAGCAAGGATTTTCTTGCAACATTTGAGCGTAACCTGCCTGCAGGAGCGACAGACCAGCGCCGTGCTTTGTTTTATGCCGACGATACCGTCAACATGGGACGTACCGATTATTTTTACGGGGAGACTTGCTATATTCTATATGCTTATCAGAACGTAGGTTTCTCCACTGTCGAAAACATGCTGATTGCCGCAGAATGCGAAGCCCGCGTCGGCTCCAAAGACAATGCAATGAGCTATGTGAACAAACTGCGTGACAACCGCATCAAAAACAACGTAGCCCTGACAGCAACCGACAAGGACGAAGCGCTCCGCATCGTATTGGACGAACGTCGCCGGGAATTTGCCTTCACGGGTTTCCACCGCCTGATAGACCTGAAACGTCTCAATTATGAAGACAAATTCCAAAAAAACATCACCCATACAGCAGACGGTGAGACCTTTACCCTTGCACCGAACGACAATCGGTACATCTTCCCGATTAATCAAATGATTTTGAATTACAATCCGGGAATGCCGCAGTACGAGAGATAAAAAGTTTTAAAGGTTACAACGGTTAAAAGGAACGACTAAACCGTTGTAACCCCTTTAACTGCGATAATTTTTGTAACTCTGAAGTAAAATGAAAAAATTAATTTTCCTGTTCAGTCTCTTTATCGCCTTCCAGGCAGTTGCCCAAGAAGGTATCCGATTCCGGCATTGCAGCTGGGAAGAAGCCAAGGCTATGGCGAAAAAAGAGAAAAAACCGATTTTTATCGATTTCTATACCCAATGGTGCGGCCCCTGCCTGAATATGGCTGAAAACATCTTCACCTTAGGAAGTGTAGGTAATTTTTACAACGATCATTTTGTATGCCTGAAGATTGATGCAGAAACAGGCGAAGGAGTCGAATTAGCCAAAAAATACGAAGTAGCTTCCTTCCCCACCTTTGTTTTTGTAAATCCCAAAACCGAAAAAGCAATCCATATCTCCGGTAGTAATCAAGACCGGGAAACTTTCCTTTTCACCGGAGCTTCGGCCCTGGATCCGAAAAAGACCTCTGTCTATCTGATGGAACAACAGAAAGCAGGCAATACCAAACCGGAATTCCTACTTGATTACGCTTATTATGCAGCCTCCCGCTATAACCGGACAGAAAGCGAAAAATGTGCCGAACAACTGATCACGAAGCCGGGTTATTCACTGGAAAATCCGAAAGTATGGGCCTTATTCGTGAAATCCATCCACGGACGGGACAACAAACTGTTTAAAATGCTTTGTTCCGATATCGACAAATACCGCAAAATTCACGGAACCCAGGCAGTAGACAGTAAATTATTCAAAGAATGTAACTACTGCCCGGATGCCGCCGAATTGGCAGCCATACCTGATTTCGAAGGAAAAACATTCCTTACCCGGAAAAACGAGGCCGACCGACTGATTAGTGCCGAAAAATACGAAGAAGCTGCCCGGCTCATCGACCAAATGGTAGCTGATCCCGGTGCTTTCCGTGAAGAACTTTGTATATATTTTCGCTTTATGACCCGTTCAGCCACTTATAAAGATTATCCGGAATTCTGGAAAGAAAAATGCCTGGAATATTCGCGGTATATGGCTTACAATATGTCTAACCGGGATGACGCAACTACCCATTTCGATTATGCCAACCAACTGGAACACTTCATCCGGACCAACCCGGAAATTCAGAAACATCTGCCCGAGTTCCTCCAAAATCAGCCCAAATACGGCGTCAAAGAATATTCAATGCGTCCCGAAAAACTGAAAGCGAAACCGAAAAGGCATTAAATAAAAAATTATCCCAAAATCGATTTTTGATATATCGATTTTGGGACAATTCTTATCATTTACTTTCCTATTTTAATCGATCAACCTATTTTTAGTTTTCACCGCCTCGTCGACCAAACGGGAATTTTCGTTTGCAGCAATCAGTTTTTCACAAGCCGCAATAATTTCCGGCCGTTTCACCGAATGATTATACCAGCTCAGGGCTTCGACAGTCCTGATCCGTAAATCCATATCCTGCGAAGCGTCCAGCATAAAGGTAATCAGGGGTTCTACCGACCGGGCATAGTTTTGATTGCGGTGTCTACCGATTTCAAACCGTTTATCTTTGGCTTTGGAAGTCTTATTCAATACGACCGCGATATTGTTTTCCCAGGAAGCAGCTCCCCGTTGAATCAAAGTCGTCAATGCTTTCAGTAAATCGGTTTCATCTACCCAATACGCCCCCTCCGTGGTTTGTTTCTGTATCTCCGCCAGCATTTTATCCGGATTCAGAAGTCCCGCAGCTTCCCGGGCCTGATAGTTCACCCGGGCGGACAAGCGGTCATTCAGTAACGAACGGACTACTGCCGGAATAGCTTCGTCAGCTCCTGTCTTACCGGCATAAATAACGGCAAACCGCCGGACCAGTTCGTAACTGTCATCCACAGCCAAGGGTAATATTTCAAAAAGTACCGGGCTGTTCATTTCATACAATAATTTCAAACATTCCATCCGGACCACACCATACGGCGAAGACCGATAAACAGACTGCAACAAAAGATCCAGCCCCTTGTCCTGATTTTCAAAGAGTTTCCGCAAGGCCATTGCCTGCACATCGGGAAGCGGATGTTTCAGCATGCGATGCCACAACGCCACGTTTTTCTTTTCTTTGACGAGAATCTTATTCAAGTCCAACCGGGAATCCCCGGTATTTGCAAAACGATAAGTAGGGTCACCGATAATATGTGTTTCCAGAAAATGCACATGTCGCGCCCATTGACCGATTCTCACGCCACAGGCCAGTACCCCCAAATATTCGTCGGGCCATTTGTCCTGAATGGTATTCACCGTATTCCCTTGAGTAACCACTGTATTTCCTTCACCGAAAATATAAGCATCGGCAATGCAAT